>DATCMP010000801.1:0-8737 GCA_036563365.1 Thermomicrobiales bacterium | reverse complement strand
TCTCGATGGGGTCGAGATCGGGATGGTCGATCGGATCTATCGCGAGTCCGAGACGGAGACGCTGCGCTCGGAGCCGATCCGCGGCGAGTCGCGCTTCGGTATCGGCTACCTGGAAGTCGGGGCGCGCGTCACCGGCCTGGGGCGCACCCTCTACATCCCGTTCAGCGAGATCATCGAGGTCGCCGATGGCGTGATCCGGATCGATGTGCATAAGGCGACGGTCGAGCAACGCGATTGGGATCTGCGCCCCGGCGAACTCGATGAGGCACAGTGGCAAGAGTCCTAATCGGGAAAGCACCGCGATTGATGATGAATCGACGCGCTGGCGTTAACGCCAGCGCGTCAGCACAACCTCGCGACCGAAGAGGCGCGTCGCCACCCAGAGGGCGAGCGTGGCGAGGAGCGCGAGGATCGCCGTCACCCCTAACGCCGTCGAGGGGTTGAGGACAAGCTTCCCCGTCACCTGGCCCACGACGACCGTCACGACCGGCAGCACCAGCACCCCGGAGACTTGCTGTGCGGTGCGCGGGTCGGTGACACGCGCCGAGATCGCCACCATCAGGGCGATCGTCACCAGCGCGAGCAGCGGCGTGCAGCAGATCAGGACGATCACCCAGCCGGGGCTGACGATCGCATCGACGACGCGCGAAGAAACCGCCAGGCTGCGAATACCGAGGACGAAGATTCCGCTCAAGCCCCAGGTCACCGCCACCGCCGGCAGCAGCGCGGCCAGCGTTTTGCCGAGCAATAGTTGCCAGGTGTGCAGCGGTGTGGCGAGCAACGGTTCCAGGGTGCGCCCGGTTTTCTCGCCGACGATACTGTAGGCGGCGATCACGCTGGGGATGATCAGCGGCAGCAGGAAGAAGAGGACCGAGAGTTGTTGCCCCAGAATCGCCTGCCCAAATTCGCGCCCGGTGAGGCCGAGCAGGGCTGCATTGGCCTCGGCCAGGGTGGTGTCATCCCGCGCCGGGCTATCCGGGGCACGCCGCACCGCCCACATCCCGAGCAGCGGCAGCAGGGTCAGCATGATCGCCGGGCCGAACGTGCCGATCAGGATCAGGCGATCCTGCCGCAGTTCGAGCCATTCTTTCCGCAAAATGACGAGTACCCGCTTCACCGGCCTGCCTCCACGAGTTGGCGCGTAACGCGCGCATTGACGAGCAATTGCAGGTAGACCTCTTCCAGTGTGTGCTCTTGTGGGGTCACGTAGCGCACGGGCGCGCCAGCCGCTACCAGCGCGGCGACCAGCGTGGGGTTCTGCTCGCTCGGGTTGTCGAGCGCGACCGTCAGCAGGTCAGCGGTTGCCGTGGCGCTATGGACGAACGAGAGTGATTCGGCTATCGGTATCCACGGCGCGGCATCACCCACCAGAGTGATCTGGGTCCCTTCGCCGAAGAGTTCCGCGCGCAGCCGGGCCGGGGTGTCGAGGTGGAGGAGCTGGCCCTGGAAGACGCCGATCAGGTCGCAGAGTTCGTCGGCATCGGCAAGGTTGTGCGTCGTCAGGAAGATCGTCCGCCCCTCGGCGCGCAGTTCGCGCACGAAATCGCGGACAATCTTCGATGCTTCCGGGTCGAGGCCCACGGTCGGCTCGTCGAGGAAGACGATCTTCGGCTCGTGCAGGAGCGCCCGCGCGATCGCGAGCTTTTGGCGCATCCCGCGCGAGAAGCCCCCGACCGGGTCATCGCGTCGCCCCCAGAGTTCGAGCATCCGGAGGTAGCGTTCGGTTTGTGACGACGCCTTGCGGCTATCGAGATCGTAGAGCTGCGCGAAGTACATCAGGTTCTGGCGTGCGCTGAGGCGATCGTAGAGCCCCGGCGTCTCGGTGAGAATCCCAACCGAGCGGCGCAGGCTCTCGTTGTCCTCGCCGAGTCGATACCCGGCGACGCGCGCGGTGCCGCTCGTCGGCGCGATCAGCGTGGTGAGCATCCGCACGGTCGTCGTTTTCCCGGCACCGTTCGGCCCGAGAAAGCCGAAGACTTTCCCTGCCGGGATAGTCAGTGTTAGATTGTCCACAGCGGGGCGTGACCCGAACGACCGTGTTAATCCGTTTGTCTCGATCGCGATCGATTCCATCTGCCCTCACGATATAGGGGTGATAAGGGTCTGATCTCCCAGGATCAATGGTAGAACCTGGCGTCGGCATGTGGTATCCACCAGAGGTCCTTGTTCCCGTCCTCTTGCTGGTCGGTCGATGGGCCGAGTGCCTATAGCCGATTACTCCTAGCTGCTGCGCTAGGGTACGGCGTTGTGGGCGCGACGGGGGTAGGCGGTGGTTGACTGGTGAGCGGTTGAACGCTGTGACCCAGCATAAGGCAAGCCCTGAGGCGTAGCTCGGGATAAAATCGTGCCTGGACGATTGCCGATGAACGGCACCATGCCCGCCTCCGCGGCGGTTAAGTCCATTATAGACGCAATACTTCTACTTTTTCGTGCCGTTACCCCCGAATCTATTAACCGGCCTAAGTCGGCTTCGTGGCGCGTGAGCGCCCAAGGGCGCAGCGGTAAGGGCAACTATTCAGGTTGCAGAAGAGGGCGGGGTAGAATGGTAGTGGGAGAGTGTTGTTGTCTCGGGTAGGAAAGGATGTGTTGATTCATGCGTGCCGATCGTCTGCGTCGCGCACTTACCTTGGTGCCGAGCGCGCTGTGTGCCTTGATGGCGGTGCGTCAGGCGATGCGTATCCGCCGCGCCTTCGCCGAAACGACGGTGCCTGCGGACGCGCCACTCCCGCCTGCGGCACCGCGCGTGGCGATCATCCTGCCGGTGCGCGACGAGGCGGGGAATATCGACGCGGTGATCACATCGTTGCTCGCGCAGGAAGGGGTGGACTACGAGTTATTGGTGCTCGATGATGGCTCGACCGACGCCACACCCGCCCTGCTCGCCGCCTGGGCCGCGCGTGAGCCGCGCCTGCGTGTGCGGCGAATCGAGGCGTTGCCCGATGGTTGGGCGGGGAAGGCGCACGCGCTCCACACCGGCGTCGGTATGACGACCGCCGATTGGCTCCTGTTCACCGACGCCGATACGCGCCACGCCCCCGCGACATTGCGCCGGATGCTGGGGCATGCCCTGCGCGAGGGCGACGATTTCCTCTCGATGATCCCCGAACTGGCCTACGTCGGCGCGGGGATGCGCCTGCTCACGCCAATCGGTGGGATTGCCTTGTTGGAACGTGCCACGCCCGACGAACTGCGCGATCCGCTGCATCGGGGGGCGGTCGCCAATGGGCAATATATCCTCATCCGGCGCGTGATCTACGAGCGTGTCGGTGGCTACGCCAACTCGCGCCTGCGGATGACGTTCGCCGATGACGTCTATCTCGCCGAGGAGGTCAAGCGGCGCGGCGGCAGGGTGGATATCGTCAGCGGGCGTGGGCTGGTACGTAATGAACAGTGGACAACCTGGGATGTCGCCTGGCGCGGCTGGCGCAAGAGTATCTACGGCGATGTCGTCGGTCGCCCGCTCTACGGTTTGTCCGGTGGCCTCGCGCTGATCACCTTTGGCCTGTTACCGCCGCTGACCTTGCTCCGTGCCTTGGTACGCCGGGATGGTGTACAGGCGGCCCTCGCGGCCACAGCCCTGCTCGGACAAATCGCGACGCGCCGCCCTTTCGACCGCGATGCAGGATTGCCCTGGCGCTGGACATTCAGCGTACAATTCGGCTGGATGGCGCTCGGCCTCCTGATCCTCGACGCGACCTGGCGCTCGGTGACAAACGTTGGGGCAGCCTGGAAGGGGCGTATTGCTCCTGCTCCTGCATTCACCCGCTAACATCGCTCCCCTGAGCGTTATCCCCGCTCTACAATGAACCCCCTCTCCCGGTAATGGAAGAGGGGGTGGCAGGCGAATCGTCTCCGGTTCATCCGGGTGCGAGCCGGGGGGCGTTCCTCCTCCTAGAGATATTTGTCGAACCACCCGACGATCCGCCGCAGCCGTTCCAATCGATGTAACGGCTGACCGCTGCGCGACAACTCATGCCCTTCGTCGGGGAAACGAACGAACTCGGCCGTTTGCCGCAGGTATTTCAACGCGGCGTAGAACTGCTCGCCCTGCTCGATCAGGCAACGGAAGTCGCGCTCGGAGTGGATCAGGAGCAGCGGCGTCTTGACATTCTTGACGTGGGTGAGCGGCGAGCGATCGAGGTAGAACTGCATCCGCTCCCACGGCGGCCCGCCCCATTGCAGATCATTGCCGATATAGCCGATGTCGCTGGTCCCCCACTTCGAGACCATGTTGCAGATCGAGCGCTCGGTGACCGCCGCCTTGAAACGATCGGTCTGCGTCACGATCCAGTTGGTCATGTAGCCGCCGTACGAGCCGCCGGTGACGCCGAGGCGGTCGGTGTCGACCCACGGCGCACGCTCGATCGCCGCATCGACGCCGAGGATCAGGTCGCGGTAGTCGCCACCGCCCCAATCATCGTTCGAGGCCAGGGTGAATTGCTCGCCGTAGTTGGTGCTGCCGCGCGGGTTCGTGAAGAGAACCCCCCAGCCACGCGCCGCGAGGAGTTGGAAATCGAAGAAGAAGAGATTGCCATACGCCGCGTGCGGGCCACCGTGGATCGCCAGGATCAGCGGGTAACGCTCGCCCTCCTGGTACCCGATCGGCTTCATCAGCCAGCCTTCGATCGACCAGCCCTGGTCCCCCGGATACTCGAAGCCTTGCGGCTCAGACAGCGCCAACTCGGCGAAGAGTGCGTCATTCGCCGCCGTGAGCTGTCGCAGTGGGGCTTTGGGATCGCGCGGATCGGCGCAGTGGATATCGCCGGGGTTGAGCTTGTCGCCCAGGTTAAGGGCCAGCGTCGTCCCGGTCGCGCAGAAGGCGAACGACTGTACCTGTTGGTCCGCACTCCCGGCGATGCGCGTCGCCTCGCCGCTGAGCGGCACACGCCAGAGCGGCGTGTCGCCACCGGTCGAGGCGAGGGTGTAGAGGGCGTCGCCGTCCTTCGACCAGACCGGACGACTGGCCGAGAGCCCCGCGCGCACGTCGGTGCCGACCGAGAGGCCCATACTCAGATCGAGCGCCGCCGTCAGGTTGCGCGGTTCGCCGGAGCCGTCCGCCGCGGTGACCCAGAGGTTGTCGTTGCTACCGGCGGTGTTTGCGCGCGTGTCGCCGACGAAGGCGATCAGTTGACCATCCGGCGACCATGCTGGGAGGTCGGCGGGACCGTCGCCGGTTGGCAGCTTGCGGGGTTCGCCGCTGCCGTCGGCGGCGATGACCCAGAGATCGGTGCCATCGGTATGGTCGGCCTCATCCGCCTCCCCACGCTTTGAGACGAAGACGAGCGACTGGCAATCGGGCGACCACGCCGGGGCGGTATTGTTGTGATCGCCCTCGGTCAGCCGCGTCTCTTGCCCGTCCAGATCGACGGTCCAGAGGTGATTGCGCCTGGCATTGGTGAAGCCGGTGCCATCGCCCTTATAACGGATGCGCGTGACGGTGACCACATCGTCGGTGACCCGCCCCTCGTCGTCGATCGTATCGCCCGTGGCGAGTGTCCCGGCATTGCCCGCGTCGAACTTCTCGCCGCGCACGAAGGCGATCCGAGTACTATCGGGCGACCAGGCGAAATCGCTCAGGCCGTTATCGCCATCCGTCAGTGCGCGGGCTTCGCCGCCCACGCCGCCCGTCGGGATAATCCAGAGCTGCTTGCGCCCCTTGTGCGCCCGATCGGCCAGGAACGCGAGCCAGCGTCCGTTCGGCGACCAGCGCGGCTGGGCGACCGTGTGCGGCCCATGCGTGAATTGCGTCGCCTCGCCGACCATACCCGCCGACGGCACGATCCATAGATCGCTCAGATAGGCATTGCTCTCGCGGTCCATCTTCGTCTGCACGAAGCAGATCGCCGCGCCATCCGGGCTGACCGCCACATCGCCGAGCATCGTGATATTGAAGAGATCATCGGGGCGTATGCCGCGCTTCGTTTCTGGCACCTTTCCTCCTTGTTCCGATTCGGTGGCTCACCAGCCCAATGCTATGGGCGGATTTTATGGACACCGCAAGGTCGGTGAAGGCCACTTCGTCATTAACACACCCTCCCCAGCATTGGGGGCCGGGGACGTGACCCATCTTAGCGCTCCCGCAACGTCCGCAGCCGATTGATCGCGGCGGCGACTTCCAGCATACGCGGACGGGCTAGTTCTCCCGGATGTTCACCCGGTCGTTCGGCGAGGAGATCGAGACCGGCTTGGTCGAGGTCGGCGTCGAGCGCGGCGAGCGCATCGGCGAGGGAGCGCTGACCGTCGAGGTGGCCGCGTGCGACCGCATGGGCGAGCAATCCACCGATCGCGCGGGTCTGGCTCGGATCGACGATCTGCTCGACCGCCCGCAGATCGATCTCTTCCTGCCCGAACGCGATCTCCTCGGTGCCACGCGCTCGCACACGGTCGCGACCGCGCCGCTCGGCGTTGATGCTAGCGGGATCGGGGATACGGGCTGGTGGTATGACGAACGGGTGGGGCGCACTAATTTTGTCCGGTGTATTGCCCTCGGCGGCGATGGCGTGCGCCCGTGCCGTCACCTCGTGTGGGTGATAGGCATCCATCCAGATCACGGTGTCGGCCACGCCGAGATAGTCCCCCGAGCCCCCGAGGACGAGGATCGTGGAGATACCGAGCGCGGTGTAAAGATCGCGGACGCGATCGACGAACGGGGTGATCGGCTCGTGGGCCGCCGGGACGAGTCGCCGCATCCGCGCGTCCCGGATGAGGAAGTTGGTCGCGCACGTATCCTCATCCATCACCAGCACCCCGCCGCCCGCCTCGATCGCCTCCACGATATTCGCCGCCTGCGATGTGCTGCCCGAGGCGTTATCGGTGCTGAAGCGCGCGGTCGAGCCGCCCGACGGCAGGGTGCCGATGAACGGCGAGATGTCTACCGCCGCCACGCGCCGCCCATCCTCCGCGCGGATCACCACGGCATCCTCGCGCGCCACGACCCGCTCGCGCCCGTCGCCCGGTATATGATCGTAGGGGCCGCGCGCAATCGCCGCCAGCAGCGTCGATTTACCGTGAAATCCGCCGCCGACGATCGTTGTCAGCCCTTCCGGTATCCCCATCCCGACGACCGCTCCCGCATGAGGCGTATGGAGCGTCACCCGCAACTCGGGAGGGCTGCTGAACGGGACCGCGCCGCCGAGCGGGCGCTGCGAGACGCCGCTGGCACGCGGCAGGATCGCGCCGTCCGCGACGAAGGCGACAAGCTTGTGCTCGCGGAGTTGCGCCCGCAACGCCTGGGCATCTTCGACCGTGTCGATCAACGTGCGCGCCGCTACGGTGTCATCCGTGCTCAGCCGCAGCGCTTCCCAGGCGATCGCCGGCAGCGTTTCCAACAGCAATTCCGTCGCCTCGCGCCCGAGGATCGAGCGCCCCGCCGCCGGTAAGCCCGCGCTCAGGCGCAGCTCGGCCCACTCGTCTGTGACGCGACAGGCGCTCCGTTCGAGGACTTCTTGCCCTGGCGCATCGATCCGCACCTCGCCGGATTTACCGGAACCCTGACCGCGTCGCGCGTGTCGCTCGACCGCACGCCCTCCCCGACGCGCCAGAAAGTCGGCCAGCGCGACACGGCGGGCGCGACTATCGCCATCGAGCGCCCGATCGGGTGCTCTCGCTTCGTTGCGCGACACCCGCACGCGCACCCGCGACGGTGCGGCAAACGGATCGCCCTGCACATGGTCGATGAAGAGGGTGACCGCGCCCAGCCGCCAGGTCCCCCGCAACTCTTTGTACGCCGGATATGGGGCGCGATCGAGCCGTGCCAGCGCCGCCCGCAATTCCTCCGCCGAACGCGGTCGCCCGTCGCGCGGCGTATCATCGCGACGTGGCGACACCCCGTGTTGCGGCCCATATCGGCGATTCATCAACACTCCCCGTGAGAGATTTCACCGCAGAGACGAGATAAGAGAGGGACGGGATGGTATCGATAGGGTACACAGAGCACATAGAGACGAAAGGGAGCGGAACAAAAGGGAACAAAGATGCCTTGAACTCTCTGCATCGCTCACTCTTCTTCGAAGCCGCTGCGTTCAAGCGTACTCTCTCCGCGGCCCTCCGCGCCTCTGCGCCTCTACGGTGATCATCGTCCCCTCGTCCGTCACTCCACGAAGCGGTAGCCGACCCCCCAGACGGTGGCGATCTTCTCCCCGATCGGGCCGAGCTTTTTCCTGAGGCGCATGATGTGGGTATCGACCGTCCGATCGAACCCCTCGTAGTCGTCGCCCCAGAGTCGTTCGAGGAGGAAATCGCGGCTGAAGGCCCGTCCGGGGTGCGAGGTGAGCAGCACCAGCAATTCGTACTCTTTCAGGGTCAGGTCGATCTCCGCGTTATCGAGCGTGGCGACCCGATCCGCGAGATCGATCCGCAGACCGCCGCGCACGATCGGTGGCGGGGCGGGGGGCATCGCCGGATCGTTGATGCCTTCGCTCGTGACACCGGGGGCAATCGGATCGATCGCGGTCGCGTCGAGCGCGACACGGCGCAGGAGCGCCCGCACCCTTGCCATCAGCTCGCGAATCCCGAACGGCTTGACGACATAATCATCGGCACCGACTTCGAGGCCCAGCACCCGGTCGATCTCTTCCGAGCGCGCCGTCAGCATGATGATCGGCACGAGGTAATCCTGGCGGATCTGTCGGCAGACCGCTAGGCCGTCGAGACGCGGCAGCATCCAGTCGAGGATGACCAGATCCGGGTGCGTCTGCCCGACGAGCGCGAGTCCGGTCAAGCCATCGAACGCCTGATG
>DATCMP010000799.1:0-3918 GCA_036563365.1 Thermomicrobiales bacterium | reverse complement strand
AATTGGCGATCCTGGTGCCGACCGCCCGTCTGCTGACCGGCGACCACGAGATTGGGATCTACGCCACCTGGGTGATCGGGATCGCGGTCTCGCTCGTCTGGCTCGGTGCCCGGGCGATCCGGTTGGGCCTACGACCGCGCGATCTGGTGCCGCGCCCGGCGCTGTTGCGCGACCTCGGACGCTCGGCGCTCGAACACCACTTCCTCAACATGGCGCTGCAAGCCCCGAGCCTCGCGCTGCCGATGGTCGTCACCGCCACCCTCTCCAGCGCGCAGAATGCCTACTTCTACGCCGCCTGGATGCTGGCTGGTTTTGTCTTCGTGCCGCCGGTGGCGCTGGCGATCTCCCTGTACGCCGCCGCGACCTCACCCGCGTCGTTGGCCCGCAAACTCCGCTTCACGCTTGGCGCGGCGACGGCGATCGGGGTCGGGGCGAACGTCGTCATCTTCGGCGGCGCGTACCTGATCCTCCTGCCCTTCGGCGCGGCCTACGCCGACGCGGCGGCCTGGCCCCTGCGGATCATCGCCCTCGGCGTCTTCGGGCTGATCGTCAAGGATCATTATGTCGCCCTCTGCCGGATCAACGGTCGCCTCACCGGCGCGATCCCGCTGATCGTCGTCGGCAGCCTGGCCGAGCTCGCCCTCGCGGCGGTCGGCGCGACGCGCGGCGGCCTGACCGGGCTGGCGCTCGGCTGGCTCCTGGCGATCAGCGCACAGGCGACCTTGATGATCCCGTCCCTCTACCGCACCGCGCGCGGCGCGCAATCGACGCAGGGCGCGCCCGCCCTCCGGCAAACGCAGCCACACGGCCACCTCCCCTGGTGGGCGCAACCCCACGCCGAATAACCCCCAGGTAGGGGCGGGTCAAGACCCGCCCCTACCACATCCCCAAACCCCTGCCCCGGTTTCGCCATCCAGACCGCAAACGCAACGGCCCCACCACGCTACCCCAGCGGGATCGTCAGGCGCGTGACCGACTGCGGCGCGAACGTGTGCGCGAACGACGCGCCAGATGCGGACACGCTGCGCGGCGCGCCGAGCCTGATCGTCTCGGGCGCGTCGAAGGTGTTGTGCGCGTGGATATCGTCGTGCGTCAGGATCACCTCCGCGACCGCGCCCGAGACGGCACCGCCGCGCAACGCGATCGTCGCCTCGACCGGCGCGCCGATCTGCGGGTTAACGACGGTGAGCGTCAGGCTGCGGTCGCGGAGCGACGCCGACCCGGCCAAGCCGACGAGCGACCCGTTCCCGCCCGGCGTATCGAAGCCGATCGTCGGCGCATCGACCGCGATCCGCAGCGCCTGCGCCCCCTGATGTGGCTGATAGAGATCGTAGACGTGATAGGTCGGCGTCGTGACGACCCGATCGCCCTCGGTCAGCAACAACGCCTGCAAGACATTAACCGTCTGCGCGATATTCGCCATCGTCACCGTGTCGGCATGGCGACCGAAGATGTCCAGGGTCAGCGCGGCGACGAGCGCGTCGCGCAACGTGTTTTGCTGCCAGAGGAAGCGCGGATTGCGGCCCGGCGTCGGCGGGTGCCACGTCCCCCACTCATCGATGATCATCCCGATCCGCCGCTCGGGGTCGAAGCGATCCATGATCGCCCGCTGATCGTCGATCAGCGTTTCCATCTCGGTCGCCTGTGCCAGCAGATGGTACCACTGGTCATCGGTGTACGCGGTATCGGTGCCCGCATGGGCATCGCGATTGCTGGTGTAGTAGTGCGGCGCGTAGCCGTGAATCCGCCCGAAGTCGCGCTTCTCGTAGAGCTTCGTGAAAAATCGCTCGGTCCAATCGAGGTCGTTGCGGTTCGGGCCGCAGGCGATCAGGTAGGGCGGTTCGCCGCCGAAGTCGCGCAGGTAGGTGCTGAACCGCCGGTAGTGCGCCGCGTACTCCTCCGGCGTGAAATTGCCGCCGCAACCCCAGCTCTCGTTGCCGACACCCCAGTAGTGGATGTTGAATGGTTCGGGGTCGCCGTTCGCCACGCGTAGGGCGCTCCAGGCGGTGTCACCGGGGAAATTGCAATACTCGACCCAGTCGCGCAACTCGCGCGGCGAACCGCTGCCGACATTGCCGCAGAAGTACGGCGCGGCCCCGATCGCGCGGCAGAGGCGCACAAATTCGTGCGTGCCGAACTCGTTCGACTCGACCACCTCGCCCCAGTGGATATTGATCCGGCGCGGGCGACTGGCGACCGGCCCGATCCCATCCTGCCAGTGATAGTCGTCGGCGAAGCAGCCGCCGGGCCAACGCAGGACGGGTGGGCGCACCTTCCGCAACGCCGCCACGACCCCCTCGACCAGATGCCCGGCCTCCCCCTCGCCGGTCCAGACGCCGTCGTAGATACATTCGCCGAGGTGTTCGGCGAAATGCCCGTAGACATTCGGATCGATCGTGGCGATCGGCTCATCGAGGAGAATGTCGATCGTTGCGGCCATACGTCCTCCAAGTTCCACGCATCCCAATGGCACTCTTCGCGCACGACCGGCGTTATAGAGAATAGGGGACTACGGCCCTCATCCCCGGCGCTGCGCCGGGGATGGGTTTATCCCCGCCACCTATCCAGGTGCATCCTATCACGATCGTCGCCGCGCATAATACGGCACACCACGCGGAGTAACCATGCCGATCAACGCTCCCAACCCGTCACGCCTCCCACGCCGCCGCCTGCTGACGCTCGGGGCAGCGTTACTGCTCGCCCCAGCCCTCGGGCGAGCGCGAGCGATCACCCTCGCCGCCCCACAGGCGGAATGGCCGTCCCCGCCAACCGAGGCGCGCGTCGGGTTACAGGTCGGGCATTGGCAGATCGAGGAATTGCCGGAGGAGCAGGAGCGGCTACGCGGGCAGACCGGCGGCAGCGGCGGCGGTGTTCGCGAGGTCGATATGAACCTGGCCGTCGCCCGCAAGGCCGCGACGCTGCTCGAAGCGGTCGGCGTCGCGGTCGATCTCCTGCCCGCGACGGTCCCCAAAGGGTATCTCGCCGACGCCTTCCTGGCGATCCATTGCGACGCCAGCACCTCCGGCGGGGCCAGCGGCTACAAGCTGGCGCGCTACCGCGACAGCCTGATCGGCACGCGCGATGACGCGCTGATCGCCGCGATCAGCGACACCTATGGCCCGGCGAGCGGCCTACGTTGGGACGATACGATCACCCGCGCGATGACCGGCTATTACGCCTACAACGCGCGCCGGTATCAGACGATCATCAGCCGCAAGACCCCCTCGGCGATCATCGAACTTGGGTTCCTCACCAACGCCGCCGACCGCGCCGTGCTGGTCGGCCAGCAAGACCTCCTCGCCGCCGCCATCGCCCTCGGCCTGCTCCGCTTCGTGATCGCCGACCGTCCCGCCCGCGACGAAGACCGCTGGCGCGTCCTGGATCTCAGCCATTTCGTGCCGTAGGCGCGGTCTGCGCTTGCAGAGAACGGCGCACTCCATTGACGTTGGACCCTGCCTTTGCCCGCGCCAGCTATTCGTCAGTGCATCGTTGAGCATCGGGGGCAGCCCGCGCGGCGGCGGTGGATCCGCGCGGTGCGGCTCGGGCTCGCCCCCTTACGCTTTGGAGGACCGACGTGCGCGGTCTACGCCGGGGCGACGCACGCGCGACAGATCGCCTCGATGTGGCGGTGGTCGGTGCCGCAGCACCCGCCGAGCACGGTGAGGCCCGGCAGCCGGTCCCGCAACTCGCGGTGCTCGCGACCGAACGCGATCGGATCCCCCTCGTCGAGTTCCTCGCTCGCGTCCAGCTCGGCGTGGCTCTTGGTCGAGGCGTTCGCGCGGACGCCGCGGATCCGCTCGGTCCACGCCTCCCCGGCGTTCAGCACGCCCGCGAAGTGGCTGGGGTGGGCGCAGTTGACCATGTAATACGCCGGGGTGCCCTGGGTCGCTTCGTCGGTGCGCTCGATCGCCTCGCGCA
>DATCMP010000760.1:0-3823 GCA_036563365.1 Thermomicrobiales bacterium | reverse complement strand
TGATCGTCATCCTCGGCGGCGGCACGCCCGCGCGGGTGCGGGCGGGCGCCCGGCTCTACCGGGGTGGCTTCGCCCCGGACATCTACCTCTCCACCGACTTCGACCCCCGCTACGCCCCGTCGGCGACCCCCGTGGGCGAGGCGAGCAGGCGGTACCTGCGCGAGGCGGGGATCCCGGGGGCGGCGATCGTGCACGACCGGCGGCCGCGCACGACGCGCGACGAGGCGCGCTACTTCACGGAGGAAGCCGCGCGGCGGGGCTGGCGGTCCGCGCTGCTCGTCACCGCGCCCTTCCACCTGCGCCGCGCGACGCTGGTCTTCCGCCGGGCGGCGCGCGAGCGCGGGGTCGACATCCCCATCCGCGCCATCGCCGCCGGCGACGACCACGAGGGCGGCTGGTGGCACGCGACGCCGCAGGTCGCGTTCGCCCTCAGCGAACTGGCCAGCCTCCTCGCGTATCGGCTGCTGCGTCGGCTCTGACGCGTGAGCCTCGCCGGTCGCGGGCTTGGCCCCGCCCCGCTGTCAGCGCTCGATGATATCCCAGGAATCTCAGTGGCGGGCGTCGAACCGGTAGTTGCCGTCGTCGCCCTCCTCGGAGCCGAGCGACGTGAAGACCAGTAGCCGAGTGTCCGCCCGCAGCGTCTCGCTGCCGTTCACGTAGCCGGGCGGGATCACCAGCACCGCGGGTTTCCGTTCCGCCAGGACGAACCGGTGGACCTGCGCGTCGGCGGGTGGCCGCTCCCAGTCGTCGATCGCCACCGCCGCGACGATCGCCGCCCCGCCGATCGCGCTGACGGAGGTCGCGGTCCACCGATGCCCGTGCCAGGCCCGTGCGATGCCCGGCTGGTGGTTGCTCAAGGTGAAGAATCGGCGCTCCTGGCCCACGTCGAAACCGTTGACGAAGCCGATCTGACCGCGGTTATCGATCGCCGCGTTGTCATGCACCAGGTATGGTTCCCTGACTTTCCTCTCGCGTAATCCCGGAACGACGTCAAACAGTAGCGCAATGCCTGCGCCTGCCGCCGGGCTGCTAACCCCTCACCCGAGCAGCAACTCTACAGCATGGCTAAGAGGAAGGTTTGGGGATCCTGTGTCGGACCGCGACGATCCCGTGGATGGCACGAAGGGGACGTGTGACTACGTACCCATCCACAGGATCGCCGCGCGGCCACGGTCACCCCGACGCATCGGCCGGGCGGGTCTCCAGGGCACCCGCCCCGCGGCGCGACCTCACGGCGGGAGGCGCGGTATAACCTCCGCCACGAGGGGTGTCGCCGAGCCGCGGACGGTGGGCGCGGTGGTGCTGCGAAGATGTGGGGGTCGGGACCACGCGAGATCGAGGGGGGCCGACGCAGGTCGTCCCGGCTCTTCCAGGATCATGCCCCGCGAACCCGGCGTGTACCGCCGCCGCGCATGGTGCCTCGCCGCGTATAGCAGCCACGGATGGTAGAGGGCCCTCGTGGTTGGGGGTGTGCATGACGGGTGGACTGGTACACTGCGGTAGCCCGCGTCATCACCGCGAATGGTGCTAGTGTCGAGTCTCAGCTTCCCGCTTATGCCCGCCCTACGGGTCGATCCTGTCCCTTGGACCTGGTCTGGCCCGGCGACCGGTGTCCTCGTGGGCCGGGCCGCGCGGACGGCGATGCCTTATCGGTGTCCGGCGGGTGCTTTCACGGCGTCGAGCAGTCTGGGCATCCGGACCGCGGTCACCGCCCGGTCGACCGCCGTCGCCGTCAGCATGCCCACGTCGTTCACGGTAGCTTCGCTACCACGACGCTGGTGCGCCGCTCCCACCCACGACGATCCACCACTTTTTGATCAGTGACGCACAACGAGACCTCTGGCGCCTGGGCGCGGCGTTTGTCTGATTGCCAAGGGGACTTGACAAACCGCGCACCAATTTGCTAAGGGCTGGGCCTTCCACATCGCGTGGTCGGAGCACCGGCGATGGGTCGGCATGGCCATCGACTCGGCATGGCCCTCGATTCCGGCGTCACGCCGCATCGTCCGCTGGGTAACGGTCGGCACCGGGGCGCTCGTCGGGGTCGCGGCGGCCCTCGCGCGCTCATGTTCGATTGGCGGCTGGTCTATCGTCGGTGCCGCTGCGGTGGTCGTTCGCGATATGCCGGCGTCGGCGCGCTGGTGATGGGTCGTCTGGCCGGTGCTGCGAAGAGTACGCCCCCAGCGAGAATCCGCAGGATTCTCCGGCTACGGGATCGCCGCATCTCCGGTGACTCGGGCGTTCACCAGTCGGCCAGACGGTGGTCGGTGCGCGACGATGCCGCGCACCGACTTCTGCGGCAGGCGCGCCACGCCGATCCGGTACGATACCATCGGGCCGATAATCCGGGTCGACGAGTCGAGCGGCACGATGGTGCCGCCCGCCCCTTGCCCCTTCGCGGAGGCGTCGACCGTCGTGCTCATGTCGGAACACCATGATCGTATCGTCGTAAGAGCACAGGCGACGGCGATGTCGGCGGGGTTCGGGTTGCGCCGGGTGTCCACGTGGACAGGATCCCCCGCGAAGCGCGACTCGTTCATGGACCGACCGGCAACCCCGATAGCCCGGAGCCGTTCGGCGGCCGTGCCCTGACGTTCCCGGTGCTTACTCGACCCGCCGCCCGCATACGCGAGCGCGGTGAAGATCGGGTCGTCCTCGGGCCCGTCGTCGCCGCGCTCGGCCCCAACTTCGTGCGCCTCAGCGACTGGCTGGCCGGCACTCCGCGCGCCTCCAGCTGAGGCTCGCCGAGGGCGTTGCCACGGGAGGGGCAGGGGCGGGCGCGATGCCGCGACGCGGAAGGGGGATGGCGCTGGGTTCATCGACGATTCGGTCGCGAATGTCGCCGCGGCACGGCCAGTCCGCCGCGCTGTGCGAGCGGGGACGGATACTCGCACGTACCAGGTCGCGGTGTTCGGCCAGTCGCCGCGCGTTCGCGAAGTCCAGATCGTCGGTATCCGCGACCAGCGCCTCCAGTTCCCGCCGCTCGCCGGGTGACAGTTCCCCCTCGGCATGGGCATCCATCAGCGCATTGAGGCGGTGCTGCCGCCCCTCGGGTAGCCGTCTGAGATCGGTGCCGAGGGTGGGGGCGAAGACAAGAAAGTCGCCGATGTCGACCCCGAGCACCCGACAGATGGCTTCTAGGACACGCGTGTCGACCGGCTTGAGCGCGTGATCGGGGTCAGCCAGATGTCGGAGCGTGCGCGCGTCCACCGCTTCACCTTGTGCCGTCAAGCGGCGGGCAACGTCGGCGACCGTGAGCCCCCGCTCCTCGACCAGGAAACGGAGTCCCGAATACAGATCTCTGGCGGATCGCGATCCGTTCGTGCCCATGGCCTTCCCCAGCGTTGTCGTCTGCCTTCGGGATAAGCATAGCGTTGCGACCGCCACCGGCAACGATTGCCCGGTTGTGCGGTCTGGGGGTACGCGGACCTGTGCGGTTGTCCCGATTGCGTAAGTGCTGGCGAATGTTATGGCAATGATCGCGGGGCGTCGGTGCGCAAGATTTGGTAGGCTACGGCGGCCGTCATGCTTGCCTCGCCCCCAGGAGGATCGTGATGCTGCGCCCTGAGCCGCTCCCGCCCGTCCCCGCCAAGATCGCCCGGATCGCGCGCCGCCTGCCCGAAAGATCATCCCCCTCATCCCACCCGCGAGAACGTTCCCCCCCGGTCGCGCGCTGGTGCGTCGCGGGGCCGCGGCGATTCCCGTCGCGCGACCGGGGGGACCGCGCGGCGCACTTCTGTGCCGGGAGGGGTGGCGGACGTACACTCCGCCGCGAGCGCCGCCGCCGCGCGGGTGCGGGTGGCGCGACTTCCGGAAGCCCGTC
>DATCMP010000758.1:0-12043 GCA_036563365.1 Thermomicrobiales bacterium | reverse complement strand
TGGGGAAGGCGCGGGTGGGGGTGAACGGGAAGAGATACGCCTCGACAACCGGTATCCCGAGCATCTCGGCGATCGCGGAGACGCCGGTCAATCCGCCCATCCCGGTGATGATGAGGTCGCTGCCCCGGAGTAATGCCGGCAGTCGCCGCGCCGTTTCGGCTGCCCCGCGCCGCATCTCGGTCCGCATCCGCGCGAGGATCGTCAGGAAATTGCCGCTATCGATCGTCTTCCGCCACTCCGGGCTCTGTAAGAGTTCTTCGACGCTTGTTCCGGTGGAGCAAAAGGTTAGACCGGCCTCGGTGACGAGCGGCGCGAAGTTGTCGCTGGTCAAGAGGCGGACGTGGTAGCCGACCGTCTGCAAGCCTTTCCCCAGGGCGATGTATGGCTGGACATCGCCCCGTGAGCCGGAGGCGACGATGGCAATCTCGCGCATGGCGAACCCCTCTCCGTGTTACCTGGTTCCGCGTCATCTCTGCGTCATCAGCGAGGTCGGGTGAGCGGGCAAGCCCGCTCGTACGGGTGGGCAGCGCGACAATCGGCACCTTTGCCGTCGCGCGCCGGGCCAGGGGGGCGGGTCACGCTGTTGGTGGTGCCGCGCGGGACTGGTCGTCGCCACCGAGCCCCTGAACGAGCAGAGCGGCGAGGACATCCGGCAATTCCTCCCAGCGCTCCACAACCGTGGCATCACCCATGATCCGTTGCATGATCAGCCCCAGGACCATGCCGGAGATCGCACGAATCGTCAGCGCGGCCATCGTCGGGCTCAGCCCACGACCGACTGCCCACCCCCGCAAGGCGGCTTCCCCCGCCAGCAGCGTCGGTGCCAAGATTTGCTCGCGATAGCGTGTTCTGAGTTCTTCGTTGACCATCATTTCCGAGACCACGATGCGAAACAAGGCGAAGTCGTCGCCTTGCTGCGCCGCTAGGGGGTGTTGCAGGAGGGTGCGGATGAAGGTGTGCGGGTCGAGGTCGCTCGGGATGGGGAGGGGCGCTTGCTGCATGACCGAGGCCCGCATCCGCTCGAAGATCCCCAGGAGCAGGGAGGGTTTACTGTCGAAATAGTTGTAAATGGTCCCCTCCGCGATCCCGGCCCGCCTGGCGATCTCCCGGGTCGTCGTCGCGTGGAAGCCTTTCTCGACGAAGACAGCCGCTGCGGCGTCGAGGATCTGGCTCTTCCGGGCCACGATGAGTTGTTGTTGTATCGCGTCGGTCATCGTTACTCCATCCGCCCAGGAGGCCGCAATACCACGCGTCTCTAGCTATGTGAGTATTCACTCATTTGAATGAGTATTCACTCATCACGGGATCTTACCGTAATGATCGGTCATGAGCAAGCCCACCGTGCCCCAGATATTGCTCTGGGGGGGCTCGGTGTCTCTCGCGCCCCCGTAGGGGGACGTAGACATGGGGAGCGCGGCTTGTTCGTCCCGCGTGTCGTTGTGCCGCTGGCCTTGCCCCTGTGCTATCCTCGCCGCCGCGTCTGTCATGGCGCTAGCATCGGTGTGTGGCGTCCATCCATGAAGTGCTGAGGGCGTGTGGCTGAAGGGACGACAATGATTCGCGCGAAGGCGGATCGGCGACAGGTGAGGAAACGGCAGGCGCGCGGGTGGCGGGCGATCGTGTCGCGGTTGCGCCCTGCCGAGGTCGAGGTGCTGATCCTGCTCGCCTTGTTCGGGCTCGCGTTGCTGGTGCGCTGGCCGTATCTCCTGCGGCTGCCGCACTTCACCGACGAGCTGGGCGAGGTGCGCTGGGCGCTGAGTATCTGGCGCGGCGAGCAGTTCCCGCTGACGGCCCAGGAGACCTATCTGGGGGCGTTGCACGCCTACATCCTGGCGTCGGGGTTCTGGCTCTTCGGCCCCTCGGTGGCGCTGCCGCGCGTGATCGTCTGCGTCATCGGCGCGCTGACCGTCGCCTGTACCTATCTGCTCGGGCGCGAATTGGCCGGTCGCCCGGTCGGGCTGCTGGCGGCGGCGCTCCTGCTGACCCTGCCGCAACACATCCTCGTCAACAGCCATGTCGCCTGGCAGAACTCGACGACGCCGTTGTATGCGACGGTGGCGTTGTGGGCGTTTGCGAAGTCGTGGGTCGTGGGTCGTGAGTCGAGAGAAGGTACGCAGCGTAGTCCCAGCGATGAGGCGCCTCCGATCGCTCTCACGCCCCACGACCCACAACCCGCGACTTCCCTTCCCTGGCTCATCTTCGCCGGTTTCGCGTTCGGCCTGGCGTTGGAGACGCATCCGGGGGTGATCGTGCTCGCCCCGGCGCTGGTGCTGGCGTTCGGGTGGCGGCTGTGGCGGGCGCGGGCGTGGGGGTTGTTGCGGTCGGCGGGGCCGTGGGCGGGGCTCGCTGCCGCGCTCGTCGGGGTCGGGCCGCTGCTTTTCTACAATCTCACGCGCGGGCTGGTCGGGGTGGAGCGGGTGCAGCGGAGTCGCGGCTATGCGTTCGAGTCCGACCACAGCCTCGGCTCGTATCTGCGGAACCTGAAAAATCTGCTCCTCGAACTGGCCCGGATGCTCAGCGATCCGTTCCACATCCCCGAGCGGGCGCTGGCGTATCTCGCCTCGCCGCACCTGCTCATCGTCGTCGCGCTCTGCATCGGCGGGCTGGTGGTTCTGCTGCGGCGCGGGCAGCCGTTGCCGGCCCTGGCGCTCCTCTGCACGGCGCTGGCGATGCCGTACTTCAACCATGCCTATGGGGTGGACGGCGACCGCCCGATCGTGACGGGCCGCTATGTCGCGTTCTTGCTGCCACCGCTGCTGGTCGCGATCGCGGCGGGGGTGTCGGCGCTGCTCGGCCGGGCTATGCGGCATCTGGAGCGGCGCTTAAGACGTGGCGCGTCTGGGCTATCGCTGTCTCGCGCCGTGGTCGGGGGATTGCTGACGGTATTAGTCCTCTACCCGTTGGTGCCGCTCGGGCGCTATTACCGTGAGGAGGCCGCGCGCGATCCGGCCAATGCGACGTTCCTGGAGACATTGCGCGTGATCGGGGCGGCGCGCGGACCGGGGACGCCGGTCCTGCTGGACCGCAACGGCTTAATCAATGTCGATCTGCGCGATGGCGCGAGCGCGTTCGACATCCTCGACGTGCTGCTGACCCTCGACGGGGTGCCGCATACGGTGACGCGCGCCCCCGGCGACGACGCCAAGCGCCTCGCGGCGGGGGTGGACCCCGCCGACACGGCGGCGCTCCCGCTGGTGGTCATGATGCGCGACGAATGCTGGCCGCTGCGCGACCGCGTGCCGCTCCAACGGATCAGCGGGCGCCTGGTCCTGCGCGAACTCTACCCGACGGTGCCGAGTTATTACGGCGTCTATCGCTACGCCGCGCCGGGGCAGCCGGGTGGATGTTTGCCGCCGGGCGGGGCGACGCCGGGGGATTGAGCGTCGCCCCGCGGTGTCTCGCCGTTCACCATTGCCCGGAAATCGTTCTTGCCCGTTTCACGATCCCTGCTGCTTGCGCCACGGCGGCGATCGCCTGGTTGTGCCCGTCCCGAACTGTGGGGGTACTGTGTCCGTAGCGAGAGTGTTGCCGATCGCGCCGATGGCGCACACTAGAGGGCAGAGGGGCGGCGCTACGGGGCCGCAACTTCGAGAGCAAGGGGAGGGGCGACGAAGGGGGCAAACGTCTTTTATGCGAGTTTGAATGCAGCTGGAAGCGCGCCATTTCGTTTTTAGCGGACATCACGCGGTTTGCGGTCAGCGGGGTACACGGTTTACGACGGGTTTCACCATGTCGCTGATTTCCGAAGGTATTGGGCGTCGCTGCCACGTTTTGTGGCGGCGCGGGCAGGGAGGGGGGCAACAAATCATGGTGACCACGATTGCGGTCCAGCGCCCGGATGCCCCCGATCTGTACGACCTCGTGGCGGTTGTCGGGGCCCCGGCGAGGAGCGGAAGTCGAACTTCGCCATCGGGCGGCCTTCGTTGAATCATCGCCCTTTTGAATTGCTAGTGGCCGGTCTTTTCAGCCAGATCATCGTCGCGGTTTAGGGACACCTATTTTCTTGCTGTCGCTGTAGTGCGGGGGCCGCTGCACGCCCCCGTGATCAGGAAATGAGGGTAATGATCATGAGTAGCGTATCGACACGCGCGATTTCCACGCCTTCCCAACCGGGTATGGCCGCGCCGAAGCCCGCGACGGCGGCGCAACCGGTCGCGCTCTACACCCCCGCGGCGATCGGATGGATCGCCTTCTTCTGCACCCTCCCCGCCGGTTTCGTCCTCGCGGCGCTGAACTATCGCCGGGCGGGGCAAGGGGGGCGTGGCCTCTTCCACCTCGCCGGGGCATTCGTCACGCTGGGCTTGCTCGGTCTGCTTATCGGCGATGCGGGCGCGCTGCGGGGCGTCCTCGGCCTCGCGCTGGAGATCGCGGGCATCGCCTATCTGGTCCGCGATACCCGCGCCATGCGTCGCGCTTGCCGGGCGACGATCGGCGTCTATGATGCGTCCAGTACCAACGCCTTGTTCATCGGCATCGCTGTGCTCATCGCCACGCTGGCGCTGATGGTCTGGTATGTGGGCCGGGTTATCGGCTAGGGCTGTCACGGGGGTAGCGACGAGGGATGGCAAACAGGGTGGCGGGCTGGGGGGACAACCCCAGCCCGCCCAGCGCCCTGGACTCGCGATTCGTTTCTATGGGCGCGCGGACGTGGTTAGTGTCGGGGCGGTGCCGTAACGCCACTGGAAGTAGTGGTTGCCGACATTGCCGGATTCCACCTGCCAGCCCTCGCGGGCGGTCGGGACGAAGGTGAGGACGCGCCGCTCGAACGCCTGGACCAGCACCCAGACATCCTCGCCGCCGACCTTGGCGTTGGTCCAGTACGGCTCGCTGAGCGGGTAGCCCACCGCGTAGACCCAATCGACCGGCTGGCTGCCGAGCCAGCGCCAGAAGACATCGGCGACGTTGTGGCCGAGCGTCGGCTCGTAGTGGCCGTAGCGCGCCGCGCCGTCGAGCCAGGGCTCGTTGCCGACGGTGCCGGCGGCGTTGATCGTGGCGGTGATGCTGCCGCCGCTCCGATCGGCGGCGCTGTTCTGCCCTGGCGTGAGCGAGGCGACCGTGCCGAGCGCGGCGTAGGTGACGGCGATGCTGTTGGTCGCCTCACCGGCCAGCGGCACGGTCGGCGGCGTGAGCGGTATCGTCGCTTTGGCGCCTGTTTGGACCTGCCCGGAGAGCATCTCGCGGACCAGCAGGCCGTTGGTGACGAACCAGGGGCTGGTGCGGTCGCCCTGCGGATCGTTGATCTCCATCCGGCTCTTGTCGAAGTAGTAGACGGTGCGTACGCCCCCCGCCGCGCCCTCGAACGGCTCCTGACGGATGGCGAGGACGTCCGGCCCCCAGGTCCAGGTGCGTTGCGCCGCGCCGCTCCAGATCTCGTAATCGGCGGCCTTCCAACGGGTGATCGCCGCCGGGTCAATCTTCGCCACGCCGTCCGGTAGCGCGGTGGCGGCGGTTGTGCTTGGCGCGGATGGCGGTGCTGGTGTCGGGGTCGGCGCGGGTGTCGGCGTGGCCGAGCGGGCCGGGCTGGGCGTGGGGGTCGGGCTGGGCATGGGGGTCGGGGTCGACGATGCCGGTGGCGCGGTGGCGATCCCCTTGGTGGTGAAGCTCCAGGTGCGGTTGAACGGCTGGCCGTTGGCGGTGCCGGTGATCGCGACCGTGTAGGTCGTCCCCGCCTTCAATGGCCCGGTTGCCGCGATCACGTAGGTGTTCTTGGTGATGAAGCCGGTGCCGACCTTGGCGATCAGCGGCACTTCCTGCCCCCCGATGGTCAGCTTGGCCCCGGCGAAGGAGACGGTGCCCGCGCCGTTGTATTTCAGGGTGATCGGGTAGCCGGTCGGCAGTTTCTGGTCTGAAAGCGGGCTGCCGCCCTCGCCGTCGAAGCGCAGGCCGATGCCGCTGGAGTCGGGCGGCGGCCACGGCGTCCAGGCGGGCTCGATCTGGTTGAGCCACTTCACCGTGCCGAGATCGATCACCTCGATCTTGATCTTGCCCTCGTTGACGACGCCGAAGCCGACATCGGTGTAGCGCGGGTCGATCAGGGTCAGGCGGTGATTGATCACGTCGAGGAACCACTCGACGCTGACGAGCATGCTGCCCGACACGCCGACGTTCTCGTTGATCGAGCCGCTATACCCGGCAGCGCGGGCGCGGGCGGCGAAATCGGCCCCGGTGAATCCGGCCTTGCCGGGTTCCTCGTAGTGTAGACCGTTCCCGGCGAGGGCGGGGTCACCGAAGTTGAGCTTGTAGTAGTTGGCGTGGGCGGTGGCGGCGGCATCCAGCGCGGCGTTCCGTTTCAACGGCGGCACGCCGATCGCCGCGCGGGCTTCGTTGATCCGCGCGAGGCCGCTCCCGATCGGGTCATCGGCTTCGGTCGCCCCGGCGACGGGGGCGAAGCCGACGATGAGCGGCAGCAGGCAGATGATGGCGGCGATCAACAACAGCAGACGCGGGTCGCCGTTGCGTCGGGATGGCGGTCCCTGGCGCACGGTCATCAAGCCTCGCTCCCCTCTGGCCGCCTGTGCGGCCCGTGTATTCGGATCGATCGTGATTATCCTCCAGCGTACACTACCATATCGCACCCGTAAAATCCGCATCGCCACGGGGTAATTGAGAGCGAAGTACCACAACGCGGACGTACGTTCTGCATCCCGGCTCATACAGAAGTCCTGCGGGCGCGGTCGCGATGCTGGCTGTGGTGCTGAAGTCGCCGATGGCAGTGAAACGCGCGGCGGGACGGGTGGTTGCGAGGAAGGGGCAATGCGGGGAGATACCGGTCGGCACGATGCCCCTATGGTGGGTGCCGTACACGCCCGCGCTGGTGTCGGGGCGGGCGTGTACGGTGTGGGATGAAGCCGATTGTTGCTCGGGCTGTTGGCGGCTATTTCACCTGGCCCCCGCCGCCGTGGGCGGCGTTTAAGCGTGGCGGCGATAGCGTGGAGGTGGCGGCAAGGTGGTCATCCGTGGGCCACCCGCGGGTCTGCTTACGCAGCGCCGCAAGTACACGGCGTCTCATCCCTGGTCGCCAGGAAGCAGGCGGCGGCAACCGGCGGCAACGCGCGTTGCGCCGCTTCGATAGCGCAGTGCCAACAATGGGCGAGCGGTTCATCACTCGCGGCACCCGGCCCCAGCAACGGGACACCGAGCATCGCCGCCCCCACACCGGCCCGGATCGGATCGGCGAACGGGCGAAACCCCGCCCCGCCAGCAGCGCGGAAGGAGAGGTCGCCGACCGGCGCGAAACCGGCCTTCACGATGCCGCGTGCGGAGGCCGGATTCTCCGGGGCATGGATGATCCAAAGCCGCGCCGCCCCTGCCGCCGTCTCCGCCGCGACGATACCCTGGAGGAGGTGGGGGTAGATCCACTTCCCGCGCCAGGCGGGCAGAGTGGCGAAGTCCCAGAGGTAGCGATCGCCGCGCGGCAGCGTGAACGTGACAGCGAGTTCCCCGATCGTCGCGCCCGCCCCGGCGACCCAGCCATAGGCGGCCGGTTCCTCGTCGATCGCGGCGAGATAGGGGCGGTGGCCGCCAGCCAGGCGCGCGGCGACTTCCGTTGGGTCGAGCGCGGCGAGTCGTGCGAGTAGCGCCGTGTCGGTCGTCACCGCTGCCCGCAGGGCGGGGAGTGGGGAGAGTGCGGGCAGCGGATCGCCGTGCCACCAGGTCGCCAGGGCCATCCTGGACATCTCCTTTCATTGAGGGCGGGCCAACATCTGGCCCGCCCGCGTGTTTGTTCGCGTGGGTATCGACCTTACCGGTCGCTGTTATCGATCGGTTTGTAGCTCGCCTTCCACCCGCCGCAGGAGGACGGCGTTGATCGCGACGATAATCGAGGAGAGGGACATCAGGAGCGCCGACCATTCGGGTCGCAGCATGATGCCGAAGGCGGGGTAGAGGACGCCCGCCGCGACCGGGATAGCGAGGATGTTGTAGACGCTCGCCCAGCCGAGGTTCTGCTTCATCTTGCGTACGGTGGCGCGCGAGAGGGTGATCGCGCTCAGGATGTCGAGCGGATCGCTCTTCATCAGGACCACGCTGGCGGTCTCGATCGCCACGTCGGTCCCCGCGCCGATGGCGATGCCGATGTCGGCGCGGGCCAGCGCCGGGGCGTCGTTGACGCCGTCGCCGACCATCGCCACGCGCCGCCCTTCGGCCTGGAGCGCCGCGACATGGTCGGCCTTGTCGGCGGGCAACACCTCCGCGAAAACCCGTGCGATACCGAGTTCGCGCGCCACCGCCTCGGCGGTGCGGCGGTTGTCGCCGGTGATCATCGCCGTGACGATCCCCAACTCTCCGAGGCGACGGATCGCCGCGCGCGCGGTCGGTTTGATCGTGTCGGCCACGGCGATCAGCCCTTTCGGTTGCCCATCGAGCGCCACGTACATCGGCGTCTTGCCCATCGCGGCCAGGGCGTCAGCAGACTCGTCCAAGGCACCTGGATCGATCCCCGCGTCTGCGAGCAGTTTCCGGTTGCCTGCTAGGATTTCGTGGCCCTCCACCATTGCGCGGATACCGTGCCCCGCCACGCTCACGAACGCCGTCGTCTCGGCGAGGATCAGGCCGCGTTCCTGCGCTCCGTCCACGATCGCCCCCGCCAGCGGGTGTTCCGAATCGCGCTCGGCGCTGGCGACGAGGCGGAGGAGCGAGTTATCAGTCGGCAGTGACCGGACGGCAGTGTCCCGGCCCTGAGACGTAAGCGGACCTCTACTGCCGACTGCCGATATATACCCTTCAGGGTATTGCGGACTGATGACTACGTCCGTCAGTCGCGGTTTCCCCTCGGTGAGGGTGCCGGTCTTGTCGAGGACGATGGCGGTGATCCGGGAAAGGTTTTCCAGCGTTGCGGCATCTTTGATCAGGATATTGTGCCGCGCGCCGATGCCGGTGCCGACCGCGACCGCCGTCGGTGTCGCCAGCCCGAGGGCGTCGGGGCAGGCGATCACGACCGCCGAGATGGCGAATGTGAGCGCGAGGACAAACCCGGCCCCACCGAGGAAAAACCAGGCGAAGAAGGTGATGAGACCGGCACCAACTGCCAGGAGCACGAGATATTGTGCTGTTTTATCGGCGAGGCGCTGACCCGGCGCCTTCGAATTCTGCGCCCGCCGCACCAACTCGACAATCTGCGCCAGTGCGGTGTCGCTCCCAACGCGGGTGGCGCGGAACGTGATCGCGCCGCTGCGGTTGATCGACCCCCCGATGACCGTATCCCCCGGCCCTTTCTCGACCGGCAGCGACTCGCCGGTGACGAGTGCCTCATCGAGGCTGGTCTGCCCGCGCAGCACCTCGCCATCCGTCGGCACCTTCTCGCCGGGCCGGAGGACGATTGTGTCTCCGACGGCTATCTGCGCGGTGGGGATTTCCGTTTCCTGCCCATCACGCAGGACGGTTGCCGTGGGCGGGACGAGATCGAAGAGGGCACGGAGCGATTCGCTGGTCCCCTTGCGGCTCTTCATTTCCATCCAGTGGCCGAAGAGGACGAAGGTGACGAGCATCGCGGCGGCCTCGAAGAAGACCTCCTCGCTGTTGATGACGGTGAGGAAAAGGCTGGCGAGCCAGGCCGCGAGGACGCCGGTAGCGATCAGGACGCTCATGTCGAGTGTGCGCTGGCGCAGGGCCGCGAACGCGCCGCCGATGAACATCCAGCCGCCCCAGAAAACGACCGGTGCGCTGAGAAGGAGCATCATCCAGTTCGCCGGGAGCGGTGCTGGCAGACTCGCACCGAGGAGATTGCGCCCCAGCGACGAGTAGAGGATCGTCGGGATCGTCAGCGCGAGCGCGACGAAGAAGCGGTTGCGAATGTCGCGCTCCATCGACGCCGCCATCGCCGGGTCGGACATGTCGTGGGCCATACCGCCGTGGGCGCTATGCGCGGTATGGTCGGCGTGGCCCATCCCTGCATGGTCCATCCCGGCGTGGTCTCCTGCCTCCGTATGGGGGTCGAGCGCGTGGCCGAGTGGTGCGTGGGCGACGTGCGGTCCTGCTGCTGCGGCATAGGCCGGGGTGACGTGGTCGAGCTGCTCGGGAGGTTCGGGCGACGACGGTGTTGTCGTGTGGTGGTGGGCTGTGTGGTTGTTCATAGGGATGCTACCTTACAAAAAGCCGATATTCATTACCGCTGCGAACGTGTGCGGGTCGGCGGTATGACGATCTCCGCACACTGTCTTGGTTGACCTCGCCGCGCTGTGCTACCTCCTTTCGCTCCACCCATACCCCCCGGTGGGGGGTCATTGCTTACGATACTACTGCTTCGAGGGGTGGTTGTCAATACCCCCCTGGGGGGGGTATTCAGGGGAGGGCGACGTGGCGGAGGGGATCTCTGTTCACACCGCCCCCGCCAGATGAGGAATCGGGCAGTCAACGCGGCACGAGGGGGACGCGCCTATTCGCACCAGCGGTACGCCTCGGCGCAGAAATGGTAGTGTCCCACGTTGTGCCGCGCGTGCCGCCCACGCTCGTCGTTGCGGGGTTCGCGGGCTCGGCGACGGGCATCTCGATACAGATCAGCGTGTGCCTGATGTCCGATGGGGGATGTGTACGCCCGTGGGTAGCCCCGCCAGCGCCCCGTTGCGATGATGCCGATGCTCATCGAGCGTCGTTAGCCCATCGTACCGCGCCATGCCCTGGATCGTACCGCGCCATGCCCTGGGGCGATCTACGGGAACCGCACCCCGTGTCCCGTGTGGCACCTTTACCCCGGATACCATTGGGAGCGCCAGGCTTTCATCTGGTCGATCTCGCGCTGTTGCGAGACGACGATCCGCCCGGCGAGCTCTTTGAGTTCCTGGTGCTCGGCCTTGGTCTGCGCCTCTTTCGCCATCATCACCGCGCTCTCGTGGTGCGGGAGCATCGCGTCGATGAAGGCACGGTCGAAGGGCTGTGCATTGGCGAGGGTCGTGAGGTCCGTGTCCATCCCGCCCATCTGATGGCCGCCCATCCCCGGCGCGATCTGGTCGCTGCCGTACCACGCCTTGCGCCAGCCCTTCATTTGGGCGATCTCGCCATCCTGGTCGGCGACGATCGCGCCGGCGAGGGTCTTCAATTCGGCGTGCTCGGCCTTGCTCTGCGCGACTTTCGCCATCTCGACCGCCGCCTGATGGTGTGGCACCATCCCATCGATGAAATTCTGGTCATACGGGGCGTTGTTGTTCCCGCCGTGATTCATCGCGTTATGGTCCGTGCCGCCCATGCCGCAGGCCGCGAGGACGACCGCGCCGCCCGAGAGGGTGAGGCCGAGGAGAAATGTGCGTCGTGTGTGGGTCGTCATGGTGCTGGTTCTCTCCGCTGAACGTGATCTCAAGGCACCCGGCCCGAAGCTGGGTGCGGCCAAGGGTGGTCGTGGGGCGACCAGTGTCACGGTGCGGGGAGAACTCAGATGATGAAGACTTGGAGGACAGTGCGGCGCTGGGTCGCCGGGAGTGGCGGTGGCAGGGGGGGCAGGGCGCATCGCGCGGCGGTCGCGCCTGTCTCACTTAACCGCGGGCGCGTGAAGAAGGGGCCGAGGATACCGAACAGCAACAGGATGAGCGGCAGGATCGCTTGCCCCACCGGACAGCCATCGAGGGTATCGCGCGGGGTATCGTGGTCGCCGTGCTCGGGGGTAGGCATGGCGACGGGCGCGGCGGGCGCGGGAAGAACCGTCGCGAACCCGGGTTCGTGCGCCCCAGCCGTGGCTGCGTGGTGTTCACGCGTCATCAGGGCAGCGTGGAGGACGACGAGGGTGAAGACGAGCAGGCACCAGGGGGCGAGTGCGAATGCGCGCCCGTGTGCCCTCCTGAGTATCGCCCGCACCTTCCCCATCGCCATTGCTTTGCCCATTACATCTGTCGCAGGCCGCTGGTCATCGCGCCTGTGCTGGTCATCGCGCCTAAAGGAATGATACCAGCAGTGTCAGCTCGCGCGGATCGGCGCATTGGGTATGCCACGCTCCCATCCCGCCACGAAGCGCCTTGCGGAGAGTGGAGATCGTCTCCGCCCAAAGAAGTGGGGCTTGCCTTTGCCCCGCCCCGCCGGTACTACGCCTGCGCCAGCAACCGACCCCACCCTCCCCGTG
>DATCMP010000750.1:0-6715 GCA_036563365.1 Thermomicrobiales bacterium | reverse complement strand
TTTCCGCGCGGAAATCGTAGGCCACGGTCGTGATCCCAATGGGTGGCAGTGCGACCGCGATTCGGCCCGCACCCAGGCGACGATTTCGCCCTCTCCGGGTGCGAGGACCGCGCGCAGGGCGGCGAGGGCGCGCTCCGTCTGCCAGCCCAGGATATTCCCATTGGTTCCCGTTGAGGTAGAAGATCGGGAACGCCACGATAGCGAACAATAGTGCGCTGGAGAGGCCGCAACCGTGCCGCGGGTCGGACCACCCGCGCCCGATCGGTTCGACGTCACTGCTCGGCTCGGGCTCCATCGCACCCCCGCATACCGGCACATCGGCCCGCGCTGCAAACCGTGCCATACTGCGAGCCATCCGTGTATCACCCATTGCCACCAGGAGGCGCAGTACGTCCCGGCCCTCGCATGTATGCGACAATGGCGATCGGTCGGGCCTGCACGTGGTGCCGGGCCAGCACGATGACGCGGAGCAGCGAGCGGGGGGGGCATGGCGCTCGCGCGCACGCTGGTCGCCCCGGTCGGTGGCTTCTTGCTCGGCGGGTTCATCTATCTGTGTGCGATCGACGGCGCAGCCCGGGCGGCCATCGCGGCCGGCGGGGTGAGCATCTTCCTGTGGAACGGCAAGATCGTCAGCGAGATTAACGCCATATTCAGCATCTACTACGCCCTCGTCCTCCTACCGTGGCTGTGCCTCGTCGGCGGCCACGGCGCCGTCATCGGCCTCGATGCCCTCCGTTGCCGACGCGTGCCCCGATGTGGGCGCGCGCAACTCGTCGGTCTCTGGTGGGCTGGTGCCGCTGCAACCCTCGGCGCCCTCGGCGCGATCGCCGTCGATCAGTGGATCCGCACCACGACGTATCGCGATGGAACCGAGCCCGGCTCGTACCTGGCCGCCACGATCCACCTCGGCCTCCCCGCCATGCAGTCCCTCCCCGCCGCTTGGCAAGGCGGCCTCCTGGCACTCCTCGTCGTGCTCGGGATCGCGGGTGGTGTCGAGCGCCTGCACCACGTGCGGGGCAAGGTGCGCAACCGCGTGGAAGCTGCCATCGACTAGCGCCGGGATTGTGGACCAAATCAGACGTGCGGACCATCGTCGCATTCGATATCGTTGAGGCTCGGAATTGAGGGCCGTATGACCGCGAGTAACCCGACGCAAAGTAGCTTGTTCGGCCATCTGGCCGCTAAGTTCGCCGCCAGCGAGGAGAACCTGGCCACGGAAGCGCTGCACTATCTCCTTGACCGCTCGTCCATCGCCAAGCGCGCCTTCCTGCGTTATGTCGGCGAGACAGGGATCAGTCTCCCCGACGACCTGTTCTTCCAGACTCAGGTTGGCGGTGTGGACTCGGCGATACCGGACCTCGTCGGGCATGATGCGACCGGTACACAATTACTCATCGTCGAGGCGAAATTCTGGGCGGGACTGACCGGCAACCAGCCGGTGACCTACCTGCGCCGCCTGCCACCAGGTGCACCGGGGATATTGCTCTTCCTTGCCCCAGCCCAACGATTCCCCACGCTCTGGCCGGAGCTCAAGCGCTTGTGTCACGAGCAACACATCGTGCTCGGGGATGAGCGGGGGGTGACGAACGAGCTGCTCGCGGTTCGTGTCGATACACATCATTTCCTCGCCCTGGCGAGTTGGCGCTCGGTGCTTGCCTTCCTCTTGCGGACATTGGAGGTGGAGGGTCAACAGGCGCAGGCGGAAGACGTGCGCCAACTTGTGGGGCTCTGCACGCGCATGGATGACCGCGCATTCCTCCCGCTGCGCACCGAGGAGCTCACGGACGCAAATATCCCCGCCCGCGTCGTGCAATATTCGCAATTGGCGGACGATGTGACCGACAAACTGCGCGTCGAGAAGCTCATCTCCTCGAAGGGCTTGCGCGCGACCGGGGCGAAGGGCTGGTACGGGCGGTACATGCGCATCGGGGACTTCGCGGGGCTGCTACACTTCAGCGCCTGGAAGTGGCGGGACCGCCAACTCACCCCGTTATGGCTCAGCCTATACGACGTCCGCGATGAAAAGTGGCTCCCCGCGACGCGGGCGAAAGAGCGATTGGTTGCGCTAGAAATGGCGGACCCGCCGCGTCTGCTCGTGGTGAATGATGAGATAACGATACCGCTCTTCCTGCCGACGGGCGTGGAGCGGGCGACGGTGGTCGAAGCGTTGCTTAGGCAAATGCGCGAGGTCATCGACCTCTTAAACTCGCCAACGACGTAATATCCGGGGTCCTGCTAGTCCGACAAGACGGCAGAATTAACGGAACTCTTTGCCGACGCTGTCGCCGAGCAACAACCCAAGGTGGATTGTTGTGCCAGTTCCATCTCTTGAGGATCACTGTATCAGCTTCGGCCATAATTTCCAGGGGAAGGAGACCACTCATGGAGGCTCGCATCAGCATCATCACTCTCGGCGTGCAGGATCTTGCACGCTCACTGCGTTTTTACCGTGATGGATTGGGGTTCCCGACCACGCGAGATGTCGATGGCGGGATTATCTTCTTTCAGACCCAGGGGACGTGCCTGGCGTTGTATCCCTACGCTGAATTGGCCGGGGATGTGTCCGAGGCATTCCTGGTCGCGCGGTCGAAGTTCCCCGGCATCACCCTTGCCCACAATGTCCGCACCCGAGGAGAGGTAGACGCGGCCCTACAGCGGGCCGAAGCGGCCGGTGCCGTGATTGAGAAACCGGCCCACGATACGGTATGGGGCGGCTATAGCGGCTATTTCTCCGACCCCGATGGATATCTCTGGGAGGTCGCCCATGGGGCGTTTGACTTCCGCGATGACGGCAGCCTGATTATCACGTGACGATGGTTCAGAGGGCCGCTGACTGCTTCGGCTCGGCAATGAACTACGCAACGACGATAGACACTCAGATAGGTAGCTTGGGCAGGATCACTTAGCCTCTGGTCCTCTAAATTGGTATCACTGGCCCGTCACACCATGCCGCGCCAGGGCGACGATCCGCGCAGTGACATCGGCCGCGAGCGGTCCGCGGGCCGTCCAACGGATCGCGTCTTCGAGTTGGTCGAGATCGGAGTAGCCGACGATGACCGTGGAGACGCCCGGATGCGCCTGCACGAATCGTAGGGAAAGTTCGAGCGGGCTTTCCAGCCCGAGTTCCCGCACCAGCGGCGCGAGCGCCTGTGCGCGGGCGAGGTCGTGGGCATAGCCTGGCCCGCCGTCTAGGGGTGTGCCAGTATCGCCGGCGTTAGGGTGGCGCGCGGCTGCGCCGACGAGCGCACCCGCCGCCATCGGGCGAATGACGATCGCGCCGACGCCGTGCGCGGCGGCGGTATCGAGCAGACCGGCAAAATCCTGGGCTTTCCCAGCTGCTCCCGCCGCGCCCGCGCTCGGATTCAGGGCGTTGTAATAGATCTGGACGGTGGCATAACGCCCGTCGCGCACCATCGCGACGGGCGCGTCGGCGTCGCCAAGCCCGGTGAAGCCGATGTGCGCGACGAGCCCGTCAGTGACGAGTTGCTGCAAGCCATCCGCGACCGCGCCGAGGGCTTCATCTTGTGTCACCGCCGCGCCGGTGGCCAACGTTGTGCCGTCTGGGCTGCGGCGGATCTGGTTGTGCAATTGGAGGAGATCGACCGTGTCGTGTCGCAGCCGACGCAGGCTCGCCTCGCAGGAGCGGCGGATCGCTGTGAGCGGATCGGCGAGGTCTCCCCGGCTCAGGCGCACCTTGGTCCCGACGACGACACGTCCCCAGGCGTTTAGCTCGCCCAGCGCCCGCCCCAGATTCTCCTCCGATCGCCCGTCGCCATAACCCGGTGCCGTGTCGAAATAGGTGATCCCTGCATCGAGCGCGCGGGCGATGGCGCAGGTCTGCTCGGCGGATGTACCCCGCACCATCAGGCCACCGACTGCCCCCGCTCCGTAGCCGAGCGTTGAAACCTGTAGCCCTGTGCGCCCCAGACCGCGCTGTTCCATGACCCCTCCTATCCTCGATATTCTTGCGCCGCGTGTAAAGCCCTCGGCATCTGTGTGAATCTTCGATAATTGACCGTCACTGCTCAGGGCTCAATCGACCGCGAGTTCGAACCCATCGCTAGTCTTATCGTGATCGATGCTACGACTCGCAGCCGATTCCGTCGTTGTCATTGTCGAAGCGGTGCGGGTCGGGCTGCAGGACCGGGAAGTTACGGTAGGGAATCTGCCCGCAGTCGAGATCGGGCGGCAGTAGCGGGATGCAGACGGTCGGGTAGCTTGCGTCACAACCCGCGCGTGGGTTCGTCGCCGTCGGCGTCGGTGCCGGTGGGCGTGGCGTTGCCGTCGGCGTTGCGGTCGGACTCGGGGTAGTGCTTGGGCCCGGTGTGGTCCCACCGGTCAGCGAGAAGGACGTGCTGGCGATGACCGATGCCGTTGTTCTGGCCGGTTAGTCTATCCAAAGAAGCCTTCCGATACTCCGCCGTCTGGACTGTTAAAAAAACGTCGCGGATGTACTAAACGGCCAGGGCAACGCTCCTCGGGAGCAAGCCCGACGCCCCTACCGTGCCCATCCTTCCTTCGTCGTGTCATCAGCACCGTTGCCCCTCGGTGCGCTAGGGGCGGATCGTGTGCAGCACCGCCTGCTGGAGCGTCGGGTCGATCAGCGCCCGCATGTGATTGAGCGGGACGGTCTGGTGCGGCGCGCCGAACGCCTCGGGCCACTTGCTGCTCTCCGGCCCGACCGCCGAGTCGCCGCCGGCGAGCTCCGCCAGGCCGCCGAAGGCCCCCTCGACACCGGGCAGGCGCGCGAGCTGCCCCACGAGGAAGGCGCTCGCCGTGGCGAGGAGGTGGACCGCGCGCCCGGCCGCGACCAGGTAGAAGTGGATGAAGGTGGGATCGGTCCCCCCGAAGCCGGCGTAGCGCACGCCCGGCAGCGGCGCCTCGCCATCCGCCAGCGCGACCAGGGTGGGGCTCGCCGGGTCGAGCTCGTCGAAGCCCGGCCCCTGCGCCAGCGTGCCGAAGGAGTGGAGCAGCGCCATGCGCACTCGGTTGGCCAGGTCCTCCAGCAGCGGTTCCAGCCGCTGATCGACGAGGCGGCGGAACGGCCCGGGCACCCGGTCGCTCAGGGAGTCGAAGTCGATGGCGTCGCTCAGCGTGGCGTTGTAGGCGGCCGCCAGCTTGGGCATGTACGAGCCGCGATGCGGCGTGCACAGGGTGACGACCTGGCGCAGGTGCGGCACCCCGGTCGGCCCGAGCTCCTTGAGCGCCGCCCGCGCCACCAGGCCACCCCGGCTGTGGCAGAGCAGGACGAGCGGCGGGGCCGCCCCGCCACCGGTGGCGAGCGCCTGCTCGATGGGCGCGAAGACCCGCTCCTCGATCGCGCGCAGCACCGTCACCGCCTCGGCCGTGGCGTACTGGAGGAGGTCGTCGGGGCGCGCTTGGCTCCAGCGCACGGTGGTGCACCCGGCGTCCCGCAGCACCTGCGTCCACGCGGTGACGCTGCCCGGCTGATAGGGCGGGGACGAGGCGATCCCCCGCCCGTCCCGGGGGCGGGCGGCCAGATCGAAGAGCCAGGTGTCGGCGGGGTTGAGGCCGATCGGATCGGCCCAGTGCCGGGCGTTGCCCCCGATCCCGTGGACGAGCACCACGATTGGGGCATCAAATTTCCCGGCCTCGGCCGTCAGGTCCGGGAGGGCGGCGTCGGCGCGGCAGTGCTGCTGCAGATCGCCCAGCAATCCCGCGAACGTGGCCTGATCCATCGCACCCTCCCCCGTGCCGCCTTCGCCGCACCCCGGCTCGCCCGCCGCCCGCGCCGCTCGGGATACACGATGCCTCCGCCTACCCGGACCGGCTTGCGCTGCGCGACCGGCTCGCCGGTAGCCCATTTCTAGCACGCTTCGACTGCGAGCGCCAGGGTCATCGCCCGGAGGAGCGCGGTAGCCGGGATAGGGGGGACTCAACCCGGGCGGGGGCGTGCTCCTCGACGACAGCCTCGACCCGGGCGGGCGGATCGGGACGTTCGGGATCGAGTATCACCGGATAATCCCGGCGATAGGCGGACTCCTGACTGTGCTGCCGCTCGCCCACGGGTCAGCACCGCCCACCGCAGCGCTCGCACACCGACGCAGCGCAACATGGTATCGGCCAGGGTACCGTCAGCTCGGGACGCAGCGTGGCCGTCGTGCGATACTTGCGGCCTGAAACAGGACGGGCAGGTGCTCGAACTCCCGGGGCCGTCCCGCCGCACTGCCGTAGCCGCGCATGACGCGCCCAGACGTTCGTTGCCAGGGTTACGGGTACGGACAGGGTCACGAGCACGAGGGGAGAGGCCATGACCGCACCGGGAAGGCTCGCCGACCAGGTCGCCCTCGTCACCGGCGCCGCCCAGGGCCTCGGCCTCGGCATCGCCCGTCGCCTCGCCGCCGATGGCGCCCGCGTCGTGCTCGCCGACCGCGCCGCCGCCGTGCTCGCCGTCGCCGGCCAGCTCCCCGGGGCGAGCGGCCGCCTCTGCGACGTCGCCGACCCCGCCGCGGTCGACCGCCTCGTGGCCGCGATCGTCGCCGACTTCGGCCGCCTCGACATCCTCGTCGCCAACGCCGGCATCGGCGGCGGGGGCCCGGTCGTCGACATGGCCGACGACGCCTTCCACCGCATCGTCGCCGTCAATCTGGCGGGTACCTTCTACTGCTGCCGCGCCGCCGCCCGCGCGATGATCCCCCGCGAGAGCGGGGTCATCATCACCGTCGGCTCCATCTTCGGCCGCGATACCCCCGCC
>DATCMP010000740.1:0-5536 GCA_036563365.1 Thermomicrobiales bacterium | reverse complement strand
GTGCCGATGAACACGGCAACCAGGCTGGGCGACAGGGCGGCGGCGGTCATCGCGCGGGAACGCGAAGGTCCATCCTGGCGTGATCCGGTGACCGATCTCCTCGAGGAAACGAATGCTGGTGTAATCGAGGAGTTCGAGCGGACCGGCGGCGATCTGAGCACCACCTTCCTCGATCGGGAATTCCGCGCGCAGACCGCGCTTGGACAAATCGTGCCGACCTACTTCGGGTCGGCGATCACCGGCGTTGGCGTCCCCGAACTCCTCGGTGGGATCGCAGCATGGCTCCCCACCGCCAGCGAATTCCGGGGTGCACCGCTGGCCGGCACGGTCTTCAAGATCGCCCGCCGGGCCTCGGGGGAGAAATTGATCTACGTGCGCCTCTTCGCGGGCAGCTTGGCGGTACGACAGCGCGTGACCCTGAAGCGCTACAACCCTTTCGGCGCGCCGGAGTCGATCGAGGAGCGAATCACCGGGATCGACCGCTTCGCAGCGGGCGCAGTCATCCCGGCAGGCACGGCGAGCGCCGGGGAGATCGTCGGCTTGCACGGCCTGCGATCGGCGCGCATCGGTGACGGCCTCGGAATTGACGGGGCGAGTACGAGGGCAAGCGGTCGCATTTTTCCGGTACCGGCACTGGAAAGTATCGTGCGCCCTGTCGAACCGGGGCAGATCACGCGGTTGCGAGCGGCGCTCGAACAACTTGCGGAACAAGATCCGCTCATCTCGCTGCGCCAGCGGAACGATGAGGGAGAGATCGCGGTCCGCCTCTACGGTGAGGTGCAGAAAGAGGTGGTGACGGAGACACTGGCGCGGGACTATGGCGTCGCCGCGACGTTCGGGGCGAGCCAGACGATCTGCATCGAGCGCCCGATCGGCAGCGGCGAAGGGGTCGCGATCATCTATACGCCCGAGAATCCTTTCCGGGCGACGGTCGGCTTTCGTGTCGAACCGAACGAGCGCGGGGGCGGGTTGCATTACGTGCGCGAGTTAGGCTCCTTGCCACTCGCGTTTTATCGCGCCATCGAAGAGACCGTCCACGAGACGTTCAAGCAAGGATTGGCGGGCTGGGAGGTGACCGACTGCGTCGTCACGCTCACCCATGCGGGTTTCGACTCTGTGATGAGCACGGCGGGAGACTTTCGCAAGCTCACCCCGCTCGTGTTGATGCAAGCGCTGCGCCTGGCCGACACCGAAGTCTGCGAGCCGGTCGAAGAACTCGATCTCGACATCCCGGAGGATACCTTTGGCACGGTCTCGGGGGCATTGCTAGGCGCGCGGGCGACGATTCGCAATGCCTTCCCTGACGGGCATGCGTACCGGATCATCTGCGAGATCCCGACCGCCGAGTTGCGCGCCGTCGAACGGCAGCTCCCCTCTTTGACGCGCGGCGATGGCGGATGGGTGTCGAGTTTTGCGGGGTACGTGCCGATCGTTGGTGTGCCACGGTGCAGAACGCGCGTCGGCCCGAATCCGCTCAACCGCGCGCACTACCTGGCCGATGTTGCACGTTCGTAACCGCCGGGATCGCGGCAACGCCGTGCTGTGGGGTAACCGATTAGTCAAGTCCTATCATCCGCCGTTTACCGAGCAGCGAACCCTGCATCGCATGAACGGAGACGCCGATACAAGCGGTGACCACCGGTCTATCGGTGGGTCACCGCCTCTCGGTCGAAGCCTCTGTTAATCCTGATCTTGTCACCCTTCGATTTGGTGATGGTGTAGCATGAGTACCATGCGGGAATGGAACGGCACCGCTGCTCCTCACCCATCGATCTCCACGACGAGATAATGCCCCTCGATCAGTACCGGATAGGTTTCCGCGGTGTACGGCCCGGGCACCTTCCCCGGTATGGCGGCAGCCGGGGTGGTCGTCAGGGAAGTCCCAGGTTCGACGCTAATCTCATAGCGCCGCACGCGCAGCCGCTCGGGCGCGCACCAGGAGCGCCCGGTGCGGATATCAAACTCCCAGCCATGCCACGCGCAGGTCAGGATCTCGCCCTCGCGGCTATAGGTGATCGCGCCCGGCACGCTCGCCTCGATCAGCCCGAACGTCTTGCCTTCGCACAATGGCCCGCCCTGGTGCGGGCAGCGATTCCGTAACGCGAAGAACTCGCCGCCCAGGTTAAAGACCCCGAGCGAGCGCCCCGCCACCTCGACGATCTTCCGCTCGCCGGGCGGGATCTCGGCCGCTTCGGCCACGACATAGCGTGTCATCGTCGCCTCACGCGCCCGTGTCGGGCAGCCGGTAGAGGTGGAGCGCGTTCTCGTAGAAGATCTTGCGGCGGACATCGTCCGGGAGTCGCGGCGGCAGCACCGCGTCAGGCGCGTCCCAGTCCCAGTGCGCGTAATCGCTGGCGAAGATCAGCCGGTCCGCCCCCACCTGATCGAGGAGCCGCAAGAAGTCTTGCGGGCGCTCCGGTTCCTCCACCGGCTGGGTGCAATACCAGACATGTTCATGGAGGTATTCGGACGGCTTTCGCTTGAGGTGCGGCACCTCGCCATCGAGCAGCGTATAGGTCGCGTCGAGACGCCACGCGAGGGACGGCGCCCAGCCGAAACCATTCTCGGCGGAGACGACGCGCAGCCCCGGAAAGCGCTCGAAGACCCCCTCCACGACCAGGCTGATCAGGTTGGCCTGCATCGACTGCGCCGGGCCGACATGGTCCTCGATGTAGTACGACGGCCAGCCGCACCCCGTGATCGGCTGCCCGCCGGAACCGAAGGCGTGCGACATCACCGCCAGGCCGTGCCGTTCACAGGCGGCGTAGATCGGCCAGTATTTGCGACGGCCCATCGGCTCGCGTGGTCGCCCGCTGAATTGCACCTGGACGAAGCGTTTGTCGGCGGCGCGGCGCTCGATCTCGGCCACCGCGAGGTCGGCGTGCTCGAAGGGGATGATGATCGAGGCCCGCAGGCGCGGCTCGGGATCGAGCCATTCCGCCGTCTGCCAGTCGTTGACGGCGGTCGCTAGAGCCGCGTCGAACTCCGGATTGAGTTGCGAGCCGACCCCAGTGAGGGGATTGAGGATCCCGTAGGCCACATTCCACTCGTCGAGCAACTGCTGCGAAGTGAAGGCCGGGTCCGAGCCCGGCTCGCGCCCGGATGGCGGGTGGGCGTCGTTGCGCCGATTGAGGAAGCGCGGATAGACCGCCCCGGACGGGCCGTGCATCCCGTAGGTCTTCAGATGTTCGAGCCAGCGCGGCGGGAGATACGGGTAGAGATCGCGCTCCGAATCGAGCTCGTTATGGATGTCGCAGTCGATGATCGCGGGCTTGGTGCGGGCCGTGGACTTCGGGCGGGGTAACGTCGTCGCCATCGGAGCTCCCTCCTTCAGGATGCCATGCTCAGGCCGGGGACGATAAACGGTACAGCGCGCGGGCATTCTCGCCGCGAATCTTCCGCGCCAGCGCGGGCGACAGGTGCGGCAGGAACGACCGGAACGGATCGGTGGAGTGCCGGTGCGGATAGTCCGTCCCGAAGAGCAGCAGGTCGTCCGACCCGAGCTGGTCGATCGTGGACAGGAGGTCCGCGGTCGTCGGCGGCGCGTCGAGCGGCTGGATCGTCAGCCGGACGTGCTCGCGGATATACGCCGAGGGTGCCCGCTTCACCCACGGGACAAGCTGGCGCAGGTTCCGCCATTCCTTGTCGAACCGCCACATGAATCCGGGGAGCCAGGTGAAGCCGCTCTCGACCAGGACGATCCGCAGCGCCGGGAAGAGGTCGAGGACACCCTCGCTGACGATACTGGCGAGTTGCGACTGGAAGACCTGCGCCATCCCCGCGTATTCCTCGAAATAGTAGGACGGCCAGCCGGACGGGAAGGGCGGGTTGCCGGGCGCGCCGCCAAAATGGATCCCCGCCACGAGGTCGCACCGCGCGATCTCCGCCCACAGCGGTCGGAAAAGGCGGCTGCCGTAGGGATGCTCGGAGCGGGCGGGCAGGAGGACCTGCACGAAACCGGGATGGTCGCAGACCCGCGCGATCTCCCGCGCCGCGAGTTCGGGCAATTGGGCGGGTACGACGATCGACGCCCGCAGGCGCGGATCGCGATCGAGCCATTCGGCGATCTGCCAGTCGTTGACCGCACTGGCGAACGCCACCGCCGCCTCGGGGTTGTGAAGACTGTCGATGGCGTAGAGGCAATTCAGGATCGCGACCTCGACGCCGAGGGGATCGAGCACCTGTTCGCGCAGCAGGGCGAGGCTCGATCCCGCCGGGGCATCCGGGGGCTTGCTGTCAGCCAGGGCTGACAGCGGGGCATTCGGCGGGTAGTAGCTCGTCGTGGCGCCCTTAAAGGCCGACCGTCGGACGTGTTCGACCCAGTACGGGGGCAGGTACGGGAAGAGGGCTTCGACGTGCGGGACGACGTTGTGGACGTCGCAATCGATCAGCGCCCCCACCAGCGCTTCGTCCGCCGCAAGATTCGGTGCCGCTTGCACTACCCTCCTCCTCCCATGAGCAATCGATCTTGCCATGATCATACTCTATCGACTGACCAATGGTCCGTCAACATCGGGCGCGAGAGGCCGAGACAACGTGGAGCGCATACGCTCCCTTTGGGAAGAGGGCGAGATTGGGAAGAGGGCGGGGTCTGGAACCTTAAAGAATCAGCGCATTGGACTGGCTAGGCTAGGGCTGAAAACGCCGAAGCTTGGTCACATTCCTGAGTTCCGCCGGCGGTGCAAGAGCGCCCCGAACGGCGATCGGATCGGAAGGACGCTCCCCTGGCCCTGGCAGCTACAGCCGCGTGGCGAACGTGTCACAGAACACGTTCTCGTTGAAGGTACCCTGGAACGGGGACTTGCCCTGGATCTTCTCGACCACGGCGCGAATCGCTTCGCGACTCGGTGCGTGCGCGTGAATCAGCGTCTTGACCATCGGCACATCGATCAGGTGGTTGGGCAGGGACAGGGACACGAACACCGTCGGCACCTCACAGACATACCAGGGAATCTCGGCTGCCATCGGTGTGGACCAGTGGATCCGCACGGTCGCTTCCTGAGCGAAACCGGTCACATTGGCGAAAACGATCGCGGCGTCGTACTTTTCGGCGTAGGCGGCGTTCGCCTCTTCTTGTAGCACCGTCTGGAAGGTAACACCGGCCTCGCCCTCCGCGATCCGTTGCCGGGCGTTCTTAAAGGGATAGACTTCGAATCCCGCCGCCTCAAGCGCTTCCTGGGCTAGGCGAAGATAGCCGGACGGATCGGTGCCGGTGAAGTCCGCCTGCCCGGTGATCCCGTACAGGCGGATCCGCTTGTGTCTCTCGGGCAGCAACGGCAGGTTCTGCTGGGTATCCTTGACGAGCGTCACCGTTTTGTCGGCGATGGTCGCGGCGATGGCACGGTGCGCGGCGCTGCCCACAACGGCGAGCGCCTCCGGGCCGGGAACGAGCGCCTCGCGTGGCGTCGTGTGGAGGCCGCGCGAGGCTTTCAGCGCCAGGATCCGTTCGAGCGCTTCATGCAGACGCCCCTCGGTGATGATCCCGTTGTGATAACCATCGAGCATCGCCTGGAAGTCTTCGTCGGCGTTCCGGAAG
>DATCMP010000737.1:0-5967 GCA_036563365.1 Thermomicrobiales bacterium | reverse complement strand
AACGGGGGCGCTCATCGGGGGGGGGAGTGCTGGTGCTGTTCTCGGTAGGGGTAGGGGCGTCCGATTCCGGGGTGAGTAGTACGGTATCCACGTTGCCATCCATTCGCTCGCGCTACATCGTAGCAATCTCTGCCCCGATATAGCTCCGTGCCGAATCGCTGGATGGGCACTCACACTTCCCGGGACACCTCATACGGTGCAAGCCGGGTGACTATCGCCGACCGCCCTGCACCTACATAGCTAAGTATAGCATAGAGATGGACATAACGCGCATGTCGCGGCGATTACTGCGGTAATGACAGCGGATCTCGATCCCGATCAATACTCGTCTTCTTCGCGCCATGCGAGCTGCGGCGGGCGCTGCATATCGAGCCAGCCTTGTAGCATGATCGCCGCCGCCGCCGCATCGATCCGGGCGCGGCGCTGTTCGCGGCTCATCTTCTGCGCGATCATCATCCGTTCGGCCTCGGCGGTGGTGAAGCGCTCATCGGCGAAGACAAACGGTATATCGGTGAGATGCGAATTGAGGCGACGCGCGAACGCGCGCACCGTCTTGGCCTGCGGCCCTTCGGTACCGTTGAGGCTCATCGGCAGCCCGATCACGATGATCTCGATCTCGCGTTCGCGCGCCATCGCCGTGAGATCATCGAACTCCTTGCCGTGTGCCGCCGGGACAGCGCGCCACGGCGCGGCCAGGAGGCCGAGTTCGTCGGAAACCGCCACCCCGATCCGCCGCGATCCCACGTCAATCCCCATCGCGCGCATCGGCTCAGCGTGCTTCCGCGATCTGAACTTTGATGTGCGATGGGAGCCACGGCATCCGCTCGGGGAAGATGCCGGTCTCGTACGTGACCGTGGATGAGGCCACACCGGGGATACCAGCAAGGATACGGCGCACCTCGTCATCGTCTTGCCGCGCCAAATCTCGCGCCAATTGCTCACGTTCGGCCTCCGAGCCGAGCGCCGCGCGGGTGTTGGCGGTTCCGGTGACCAAATAGGTCTGCTGGCCGGGAATATCCTCGATCAGTTTCGGCGGATTGATCTGCGTGCTACCCGTCACGATCGGCTCGCCGGGTTTCGCCTGTGCCGTCAGGCGACGCTCGGCCTCGGCGCGGGCCTGGACTTCGATAGCACTGGCCGTGTACACGAGCGTTGTCACCTCGGCGGTTACCGTCGCGGTGACACTGTCTCCATCTGACCCTTCCTTGGCATTGAACTCGACCTTGAAATTCCCGGTCCCGTTCGTGCCCTGCATGATCGTGCTGCCGACGGGGATCGCCCCGTTCAACGCTGCTGGCCCTTTAGCCCGGGCCACTTCTTCGGCTGCTGCTTGCGCCGCCGCGCGATCCTGTGCCGAGATCGTCGCGATTCGCCGATCGCTGCCCCCGGCGATCGGCGCGTTCTTGTTGGTGTAATAGACGCCGCTCGGCAATTGGCCCCGTACCGCGTCGATCGCCGCATTGCCGCCGCTCCCCCGAATACCCGCCGCCACTTTCACCATCGCCGAGCCGAAGGTGCCCGCGAACGGGTCGGACGGGCCGATCGTGATCGCCTCGGTCGTGATATAGCTCCGGCCATCGACCGCAGCGAGGGCCGTACCCTTCGGCACCGTGACGGTTGTTGGCGAAGGATTGGTGACCACGACCGAACCGCCCGCCGTCACATCCGGTTCCAGGCGCGCACCGGTCGCGGGCCGGGACGCCGTAGCGCTCAATGGTACGGTAATCCGTTTGGCCGGGACGACGATCCGCGCACTGGTCGGTCGCCCTTCCGGCGAGTTGGGATCGATCTCACCGACCACCACCCGGAACTCGGTCGAGATTTGGCCGGTACGCGCGGCGAGCGTCACTGTCGCCGTGGGGATGAGCAGATAGAGGGCGACACCCACCAGTGTCGCGACGATCAGGAGGGTGAAGAGGAGGCTTCCGAGGGCGAATCGCGACGTACCGCCCGCCGCGCCCCGTTGTCGCCAATCGTCCGCATAGGCGTCGTCGGCGTACTCCTCATCTCCTGCTGCGTCATAGGCGTCATAGGCGATGGCGGACGTGATCACCGGCAGCCGCGCCGTCTGCTCGCGTTGCGCCGTTGTTATTTCGCGGCGACCGCGTATCCGCGTCGGCGGAGCGGCGGGTGGTTCGTCGGGGTCCGCGTCGTCTTCGCCGTCTACCGGGGTCGAGGCCATTGCTGGGCTTCCCCGGCGGGCTGCGGAACGGGCTTGATAGGGAACCTCGTCCCAGCCCTCTTCCTCGGCACTCCGCCCCGGTTCCGCCGCCTCGTCCGCAAACTCGTCATCAGCATCGATTGTCGTCGCTGGAGCGCGCCGCGCCGCGATCCAGGCGCGCACATCGCCCCAGAAGCCTGCGCCAGGGCGCCACGCCCTTGGCCGCCGTGCCTCGCGATACTCGACGTCGGCCTCGTCCGACTGGTCCTGCTCGTCGTCCCAGCCCGCCGCGTCCGGCCCTGTCGTGGCACCGGCGTGTGAGGCGGCGGGGCGACGCAGGCGGATCGACCGCATCGGTCGCGATTCGGCGTTTGCCTCCTCGTCCTCATCGTCGTCCTGGTACGCCTGACCATAGCGGTCGTAACGAACCTCGGCGATGCGAGATCCCGGCTCGGCTGTTGCCTGGGGCTCATCTTCGAGCGGCGGTGGTTCGTCCCAATCTTCCTCCGCTTCGATCTGTCGGTTATCGTGTCGTGTTACCTGGTCGGGGCGGGTAATCCGAACAACGTGGCCGACCCGCGCCGGCATCTCGTCCGGTTCGTCGCCCTCGTCGTCATAAAGCTCTTGACCGACGTGTCCGAGCGGTTGCCCGGCGAGGAGGCGCGAAGGCTCTTCGGGGGCCGGAAGGGGCATCGCGCGCGTGTCGATCACGTCCAGGCCGAAGACGCGCGCCGCATTGAGCAGCTTGCTGTTCGTCGAGGCGATCATTACCTGCACGCCGTGCGCCTGGGCGACCTCATCGAGACTGTGGAGTTGTTGCAGGCTGATCAGTAGCGGGCTGCGTTCATCGACATCTAGCACCACCTCGGCGCTATCGGTCACGCGCAACTGTTCTAGCAGATCGTCCAGGGTGTCGTCTGCCGCCACGACGATTCGCTCACGGCCCGCCATCAGATCACTCACGGCTCCCCCATCGAGTGCCGATTTCCTGCGATGAGTGACGAGCGCGGGCCGCCGGGCAGGCGGGTGGCGGTGGTGCCACCCGCCCGGCGGTTACGACCCGGCGCTCAGCACACGCTCAACAATTCCTGGGATCGCGGCGAGCGCACCCTCGAGTTTGGTCGGATCGCCGCCGCCGCCTTGCGCGCGATCCGGCCGCCCGCCGCCGCGCCCGCCGAGGGCGCGCGCCGTCTCACCGAGGATGTCGCCCGCCTTCAGGCCGCGCGCCACCAGTTCGGGCGTGACGATCGTGAGCAGCGCCGGGCGCTCGTGTACCACCGCGCCGAGGGCGATCACACCCACGCTGATCGCGTCGCGCAGGCGGTCGCCGAGTTGACTGAGCGCGCCCGCATCGGGGACATCCACGCGCACCGCCAGCACCTTGAACCCGGCGACCTCCTGGACCTTGTCCAGCAGCCCGCCCGCCTGACCGCCCGCCAACTGACCTTTCAGTTGCTCGATCTCCCGCTCCAACTCGCGGATTCGCCCGCGCAGGGCATCGACCTGCACCGGTAACTGCTCCGGCAGGCGCGTGCGGAACTGGGCGAAGAGGGCATCGGTCGCCTGCTGTACCTGCTCCAGATACGCCAACGCGCCGCGCCCGGTCAGCGCTTCGAGTCGTCGCACCCCCGCCGCGACCCCCGCCTCGCCGATGACCACGATCGGGCCGATCTCGCCGGTCGCCGTGACATGGGTGCCGCCGCAGAGTTCCTTCGAGAACTCCTCGATCGTCACGACCCGGACCTGATCGCCGTACTTCTCGCCGAAGAGGGCCATCGCGCCGGTCGCCAGCGCCGCGCGCTGATCCATCACCTCGGCGCAGACCGCGTCGTTCTCGAGGATCGTGGCGTTGGCGATCTCGCCGACTCGTCGCAACTCGTCGGGAGTCAGCGCTTGCTGATGGGTGAAGTCGAAGCGCAGGCGGTCCGGCGCGACGAGCGAGCCGGCCTGCTGCGCGTGGGTCCCGAGGACCAGGTGCAGCGCGCGATGGAGGACGTGGGTCGCCGTGTGGTTGCGACGGATGTCGTTGCGGCGTTCCACGTCGATCCCCGCCTCGACGGTGTCCCCGACACGCAACGTCCCGGCCTCGATCCGACCGCGATGGCCGGTCAGCCCCGTCACCGGACGCTGTGTGTCGGTGACGCGGAACTGTCCCTCGCCGCTCGCCAGCAGCCCCGTATCGCCGACCTGGCCGCCGGATTCGGCGTAGAACGGCGTCCGGTCGAGGATGACCTCGACCTCATCGCCCACGGTCGCTTCTTGCTGCGGCCCGTTCGCCCCCACGAGCGCCAGGATCGTCCCTTGCGCCCGTTCCTCCGCGTAGCCGAGGAAGTCGGTCGGGGGCAGCTTCAGCCCCGCATAGGTTTCGAGATCGCGGTGCGACTGCTTGCCGAAGTGCGAACCTTCTCGGCTCTTCTCTTTCTGCGCGTCCATCGCCTGATCGAATTCGGTGCGGTCGATCGTCAGCCCCGCCTCGTCCGCCAGTTCCACCGTCAGGTCGAATGGGAAACCGTAGGTGTCGTAGAGGCGGAAGACCTCCCCACCGGGGATGGCGGTGCCGCCCTCCGCTTTCACCCCATTCGCCAGCACCTCGAAGCGATTGAGGCCACGCGCCAGCGTGCGCCCGAACGATTCTTCCTCGTGGCGGATCACCTGAAATATCCGCTCCCGGCGCTCGACGAGTTCAGGGTATTGATCGCGCATCTGCTCGATGACGACGCCCGCCGTCTCGGTCAGGAACGGGCGCTCCAAGCCGAGCAATCGGCCGTAACGGACCGCACGGCGCAGGATCCGGCGCAGGATGTAGCCGCGCCCCTCGTTATCGGGCAGGACACCATCGCCGATCAGGAAGGTGATCGAGCGGCTATGGTCCGCGATGACGCGCAACGCGCGGTCGGTCTTCGCGTTCTCGCCGTACTGTGTGTTGGTCAGTGCCGCCGCCCGCCCGATGATCGGCTGGTAGAGATCGGTGTCGTAGACCGACTTCTTGCCCTGGATAACCATCGTCAGGCGTTCCAGGCCCATCCCGGTATCGATATTCTTCCGGGGCAGGGGCGTGTCGGAACCGTCTTCGTTGCGGTTGAACTCCATGAAGACAAGGTTCCAGACTTCCAGGAACCGGCCACCATCATCGGTCGGGATCTCGCCGGTGCGCCCATCCCCGAGGCCGAAGTCGAAGTAGATCTCCGAATCGGGGCCACAGGGGCCGGTCTTGCCGACCGGCCCCCACCAGTTCGATGGATCCTCGACGATCCGCTCCGGGGGGATCCCGATCTCATCGCGCCAGATTTGCCGCGCCTCGTCATCCTTCGGGTAGACGGTGACCCAGAGGCGCTCCGCCGGGAGGCCGTACCCTTGCGTGAGCAACTCCCAGGCCCAACTGATCGCATCACGCTTGAAATAGTCGCCGACCGAGAAGTTGCCGAGCATCTCGAAGAAGGTCAGGTGGCTCTCGTCGCCGACCTCATCGATGTCGACCGTGCGGAAACATTTCTGGACCGAGCAGAGGCGCGGGGTCGGCGGCTGCTCGACCCCCACGAAGAAGGGGATCATCTGCTGCATCCCCGCGACTGTCAGGAGGACCGTCGGATCGTTCTTCGGCACCAGCGATGCCGAGGGCAACTCGGTTCCCAGGCGCTCGGTGAAAAACTCAACGAAGCGCCCCCGCAGTTCCGAGCCGGTCAAACCATCTGCTTGTGATGAACTTGTGGTTATCATCGCAACACTCCCACATCGACTCATGGCGCGGGTCGTAATGCTGGCGGCGACCCGACCTCCGTCAACGCGGCCAGATATGTACGTACATT
>DATCMP010000724.1:0-6700 GCA_036563365.1 Thermomicrobiales bacterium | reverse complement strand
GCGATCTATGTCTATTACCCGACCAAAGGGTCGATGCTCCAGGCGATCTGCTCCGAACAGGCGCAGCAGATGCGCGCGATGGTCGAGCATACCCTGAACGATCTGCCCGCCGATGCCGATCCGCTCGCGGCATCGCTGCTGGCGTTTGTCGGGCGCTTCGGCGCGCTGAGCGTCGATGACCGCCGAAAGCACGAGCGGCTCGACCTCCTGCTGCGTTATGAGGCGACGCGCGATGAAGCGGTAGCGGCCAGCGTTCGTGAGGTTATCGAGTCCTGGCGTGAGCTGGTGATCACGATCCTCCGCGCGCAGCAAGCGGCTGGGCGGGTCCGCGCCGACATCGACGTTGTCGCCCTGGCCGAGCTCTTCCTGGCCTTGCCGGGGGGGCTGGAAATGACCGAATTGCTGGCGAGTACCGCGACGGACTGGCCGGTCGTCGTGGGCGCGATCGCCGACGTTTTATGGCGTGGACTCGCTCCGCCGGCAGCGGAGGACAGTGGGCGTACCGTAGCAGATAGCGCGTAGCCATCGACGGACATGGCTATATGCCGCGCGCTTCATCGTCGCAGCGTGTAAGGGGGGAACAGTGTTCGGAGCATGGGGACGTCTGGTCTATCGCTGGCGCTGGCTTGTCCTTGTTGTCTCGCTGGCGATCGTCGCGGGTTCGGTCGCCGCTATCCTGCAATTCAGTACGCCGCTTTCCACCGCCGATTCGGGTGCGCCGGGGAGCGAGTCGAGCCGCGCCACCGAGCTGATCACGAACGAGCTTCCAACCGATGGCGGCGGGAGTTTCACGTTGATCTTCACCGCTAAAGATCAGGCGCTCAAGGCCGCCGACCCGGCGTTCGTCGCGGCGGTCGAAGCGGCGTTGCAACCGCTCCGCGGCGACGAGCGGGTCACGACGATCACGCAAAGCCCGAACTTTGTCTCGAACGATGGTCGTCGCCTCTTCGTCAGCGTTGCCACGCGCGACAAGACGAATGTCGCCACGACATATTACGACGAATTACGCGCGAAGGTGCAGTCCGACCGGCTGGACATTCTCAGCACGGGCAATCTGGCGGTGAATGCCGACTTTTCCAGCGTCACCGAACGGGATCTGCGGAAGGCCGAGTTCGTCGGCTTGCCGATCGCGCTCGTCATCCTGCTCCTCGTCTTCGGCGCGACGATCTGGCGCACGTTGCGGCGTTCTTCGCGGCGCGGCGCGGCGCTCGCCCTGGTGCTGACATTCGGCACGCTGATCATCGCCCTGATCCCGTTGCTCGTCGGCGGTTTCGCGATCCTCGGCGGGTTGGCCGGGATCTACGCCCTGGCGCAGCGGCGCGATATGACGATCTATTCGCTCAATATCGCCTCGATGATCGGGCTCGGCCTGGCGATCGACTATTCGCTCTTCATCATCAGCCGCTTCCTCGAAGAGGTGGAGCGCCGACCGGTCGGCGAGGCGATCGCGCGCACGATCGCGACGACCGGCAAGGCGATCACCTTCTCCGGCCTGACGGTGGCGATCGGCGTCTGCGGCCTGCTCTTCTATAGCTCGCCGTTGCTGACCTCGATCGGGCTCAGCGCGATGCTGGTCGTCGGCACGTCGGTCTTTTACGGCCTGACATTCTTGCCCGCGCTCCTGTCGATCGCCGGTGATGCGATCGCCCGACGGATGGCGGATCGCCCGGCATCGACGGCACCCGCCGCGCATCCGGTGAGCGGCCCCTGGCACGCCCTGGCGACCGGCGTGATGGCGCGGCCCTGGTTCGTCCTCATCCCGCTGCTGGTGATCCTTCTGCTGGCCGGCTCGCCGGTCTTGCGGCTGCGCCTCGGCGCGGCCGACATCACCGTCCTGCCGCCGGAGGTCGAATCGCGGCGGGGCTACGACATCCTGGTCAAGGAATTCCCCGGCAGCGAGGACACCAATGTGCCGATCGTCGTCAATTATCCCGATGGGCAACCGCTGACCGCCGCGCGGATCGGCCAACTCTACGACTATGCCGCCTGGCTTGGCGCACAGCGTGATGTCGCGCGTGTGCAGGGCGTTGTCGTCGTTGCCGGGCCGGATGGCAAGCCGTTGCCGAAAGATCAGGTCGTGGCGCTCCTCACCGCGCCGCAGAGCGCCCAGCCGCCCGCGTTGCAGGAGGGGATCCGTCGCACCGTCGGCGCGCATATCGTCACGCTGACCGTTCAGACACCGTTGCCCGCCAATAGCGATGCCTCGTATGATCTTGTCCGCGCAATCCGCGCCGGGGGTGGCCCCGCGGTCGGCGGCGAGGTTTTGGTCGGTGGACAGGCGGCGATTATCCTCGATTCGGTCGAGTCGCTCCTCTCCGATACGAAGGGGGCGGTCGCCTTCATCGTGATCGCGACCTACATCGTCCTCTTCCTGCTGCTCGGCTCGGTCCTCCTGCCGCTGAAGGCGGTGCTGGTGAATCTGCTCTCGATTAGCGCGTCGTATGGCGCCCTGGTCTTCATCTTCCAGGAAGGGCACTTCAGCACTATCCTCGGCTTCACTCCCGGCCCGATCGAGCCGGTCGTCCCGGTGCTAATGTTCTGCCTCCTCTTCGGCCTCTCGATGGATTACGAGGTGTTGTTATTGAGCCGGATGAAAGAAGAATACGATCGGCTCGGCGACAACCGCGCCGCCGTAGCGGCGGGGCTGGAGCAGACCGGCCAACTGATCACCGGAGCGGCGGCGATCATGATCGCGGTCTTCGCCGCCTTCGCGCTGGCCGACATCGTGATCATCAAGTCGATCGGCCTGGGGATGTCGCTGGCCGTGGCGATCGATGCCCTCGTTGTCCGTACCTTGCTCGTCCCCGCGACGATGCGCCTGCTCGGTGACCGCAACTGGTGGGCTCCGACCCCGCTTGCGCGCCTCTATCAACGTCTCGGGTTGGCCGAGAAGAGCAGCGTCGAGCACGTTTCCAGCGCGGATTGATGCCGCGAAAGGTGGGGCGCATAGGATAACACGTAGTCGCGGGGTGGGAGGAAACTCTCGCCCCGCGCTCGTGTTACGTTGCTTTGCGGCTGTTCGCTGCGGCTAAGTAACGGAAGCACATCGCCAACGGCGCGGTTACGTGGCCCTGCCTGTTAGGTATGAATTGGTTCTTGTGACGCTACGACGCGACGATTATGCTGTCGGCAGCGTAGGTTGCGCCGCCGCACCTACACGCAATCGGTCGTCGGCATGGCGTTGGAATGACGGAGGAATTGATGACTACCGAGCGCTATAGTATGAAACGTGTCGCGCCTGACGCCTATCGGGCGATGAGCGGTTTGCAGCAAGTTCTCGCTACCTCGTCGTTGCCGCATAGCCTGCTGGAACTGGTCAAGATGCGGGCCTCGCAGATCAATCGCTGCGCCTTCTGCCTCGATATGCATAGCAAAGATGCGCTCGCGCTGGGCGTCCCGTTGGAAAAGCTCTTCCTGCTCGATGCCTGGCACGAAGCCACCTGTTTTACCGAGCAGGAGCGCGCTGCCCTGGCCTGGACCGAGGAACTAACCCTGATTGCGGCGACCGGCGTGTCGGACGACACCTATACTGCCGCCCGCGCTCGGTTCTCGGAGCGCGAATTGGCGGAATTGACGCTGGCGATCGTGGCGATCAACGGCTGGAATCGGATCGCGGTCAGCACGCGGATGGAGCCGGGGCACTACACGTCACGACTGCAGCCCGAGGCGGATGGTGCGACGGCCTGAAACGGCGGCGACACCGAACGATTCACGACATGTCGTGACTTTCGGCATAGGTCGGCCCCCTGTCAGGCCGATGATCCTGCCGTTCGGCACTCCCGCCGTCATTCTCGCGCCCCTATACTTGCCTTACCGGGCGATCACGGCGTAGGGGGGGGGATGATCAAGAGTCGACCGATCGAGCGCGGGCGACAACGGATGGCTAAAGACGCGGTCGGGCCAAGCTCGCTCGACGCGCGTCGCCCCGGCTGGCAGATCCCGTTGCCAGTCTTGAGCGAGCAATTAGAGACCTTCCAGTTCGTCGAGTGGATCCTGATCATCACCGCGTTCCTTTTTCATTTTGTGGATCATGCGGCGGATGGCTGGACGCACTGGCTGGCGTGGACGGTCGCCATCGCCGGGTTTGCCCTGCTCGAACGGGCCGAGCCCTGGTTCATGGCGCGCGACCGGGCCGAGCTCTATATTGCCTTGCGGACCGGCTTCGCCGCCTGGGCGGTTTACCTCGATCGGGTCGGGTTCATCACCACCTTCCTCTTCTTCGTCGTTGTCGTCAACGCCTGGGGGATTGCCCGGCGGCTGGGGATTATCGCCGCCGTCACGTCCGCCGTGGCCCTCTACGGGACGATGTTCTGGTATGTCGGCCTCTCCGATCTGACGGAGTATGTCTCCCTCCTGCCCTGGTTGGCGGGGATCGGCTTTATCGGCGGCACGACACAACTGGCGAAACGCGAGCAGGAGGCGCGCGAACGATCCGACGCCTTGCTGGTTGAATTGCGCGCCGCCCACCAACAACTCCAGGAGTATGCAGAGCAGGCTGACGAACTGGCGACAACCCGCGAGCGGAATCGTCTCGCGCGCGAGATCCATGACAGCCTCGGCCACTATCTGACCATCATCAACGTCCAACTGGAGACGGCGCTGGCCTTGCGCCCGCGCGACGCCGCGCGCGCCGATCGGGCGGTCGGCGAGGCGAAGCGACTGGCGAGCGAGGCGCTGACCGATGTGCGCCGCTCGGTCGCGGCGTTGCGCCCCTCCGCGTTGGAGAAGTTGTCGATTCGCGAGGCGATCACCGCGCAGATCGCCGATTTCCGCCAACACAGTAACCTGGCGGTAAAATTGACTATCGAGGGGGACGAAGGCCAGTGTTCGCAAGCGATGGGCCTGGCCCTCTATCGGGCGTTGCAGGAGGGGCTGACCAATATCCGCAAGCACGCCGAGGCGCGCAATGTCACCATCCGGCTGCGCTTCGGGCATGCGTCGACCGAATTGATGATCACCGACGATGGATGCGGGATCGCGGCCTCCGGTGCCGAGCCGCGTACCGGAGGGGGCTTCGGCCTGGACGGGCTGCGCGAGCGGATGACTTTGCTCGGTGGCAGCCTGGAAGTGCGCTCCGGTCCCGAAGGCGGGACGGAATTGCGCGCGATCCTGCCTTGCGGCACGGCGCTCTGAGCAGGCCGCTATACTCTCGTTTGTCGTGTTCTCGCGTGGCATAGTTCACGTCGTTGCGTTTCGGAGAGATAGGTAGCAACCGATGGCAGGCGAAGGGCAGGGCAACGAGTCGATCCGTGTGCTGATCGCCGACGACCAACGGCTGATGCGCGACGGGCTGCGGGCCTTGCTGGAATTGCAGGATGGGATCGTCATCGTCGGTGAGGCCGGGAATGGGGTCGAGGCGCTGGACCAGTCTGCCGAACTCGCGCCCGATGTCGTGCTGATGGATGTGCGGATGCCGCAGATGACCGGTGTCGAGGCGACGCGCACCCTGCGTGAGCGCGGCGCCCGCCCGCGTATCCTCGTCCTGACGACATTCGATGACGATCAATATGTCTTCGATGCCCTGAAGGCGGGCGCGTCCGGCTACGTCCTGAAAGATTTGCCTGCCGCCGATCTCGCCGCGGCGATCCGCACGGTGCATGGCGGTCGAGTCCACCTCGACCCGTCAGTTGCCTCGAAAGTTGTCGCCGAACTCGCGCGTCTCCAAGCGCAACCCGCCGCAGCGCCCCACAGCGCCCCTTCCAACGCCGGAGCGTCAATGGTCCCGTTTGCCGAGGAACTAACCCCGCGCGAGCGCGAGGTCTTGCGCCTGCTCGCTACCGGAGCGAGCAACCGGGAGATCGGCGCGCAACTCTTCATCAGCGAGGGCACGGTCAAGAACCACATCTCCAATATTCTTGGCCGCCTCGGTCTGCGCGACCGTACCCAGGCCGCCATCTACGCCAAGGAGCACGGGCTGGCCTGAGCTTGTGCGTTGATGACAATTGTCTCGAACCGGTGGTGGCTACAGGGCTTGATCGTTGAACGCTGCCACGTCGCGAATGTCGCATGGGCGATCATCGCGCCCACCTCCCGCGCGTGGCCTTCTAGCGCTCCCAGGAGGCACCACCAAACCCTGTTGCCCAGTGCCATCCACATCCGCGTCTGACTTCAGTGAGGTCATTGCTTGCTATCGGGCCGGTGCCCGAGTCGCACCGTGACGAATGGCCTATCCTGCAACCCTGTGTTGTGACCTCCAAATATTCCTTCCGGCACATGGCACGCCGTGCGTCTTGCCCTAGACTGAAGGCAATGGACGAGGGCATTGTCCTACAGCAGAAGGGAGCATAAGCAGATGTACGGGCAGCAACACGAGCAGACGCCACAGCGGCATAGCACACATGAGGGGCTGGTTGGCGGGGCGATCCTTATCGGACTTGGTATTGCGATTCTCACGCAGCATTTCTTCAGCTTTGTTGGCTTTGGCTTCCCCTGGCAACTCTTCATCATCGGCCCGGGCATGCTCCTCTTCGGGCTGATGGTGCTGGGTGGGCGCAGCGCCAGTGGGCTGGCAATCCCGGCCAGCATCGTCACCACGATCGGGATGCTCTTGCTCTTCCAGGGTGTCTTCGATTACTTCGAGTCTTGGGCGTATGCCTGGGCATTGTTGCCGACCGCGGGGGGCGTCGGCACGCTGATCGCCGGGCTGTGGGGTGGTAATTGGCAGATGGTCGAGGCCGGCAAACGCGCCGCCAGGGGCGGG
>DATCMP010000716.1:0-7174 GCA_036563365.1 Thermomicrobiales bacterium | reverse complement strand
GCCGCCCGAAACGATCGGCGAGTCCCCCGGTGCCGATATTGCCGAACGCGCTCGCCAGGACGAAGGTTGTGGCGAGCAAGCTGTAGAAACCCGGCCCGTAGCCGAGTTCCTTGTACCAGGTGGGGATAAATGCCTGGATGCTGATCATCGTCCAGGAGCGGGACATCATCGTACCGATCACCGCGAGGAGCGGCACGATCGGGATCGGTGGTAGCGCCACAACCGGTGCGCCCGCGACCCGCGCGGCGGGGCGGCGCAGGGCGATCTTCCGCATCTCGAAGAGCATCCAGATCGCGATCGTGGCACCGGGGAGGATCATCAGCGCGGTGCCGTGGATGCCGAAGAAATGGAACAGGAATGCGCCGATCAACGGCCCAGAGGCGACGCCGAAGGTGCCACCGCTGACGTAGGCACCCATCGCCGCGTTGCGGCTCCGCTCCGGGATAACCGCCGCCGCGTTGAGCGAGCCGAGCGGATGATACGCCCCGGAGCCGAGTCCCGCCGCCGCCGCGAGTGCGAGCAGGATCGGGAAGGTGGGGGCGAAGCCGATCAGGGCGAAGGTGAATGCGGTCCAGACGAGCGCCAGGCCGATGAAGCGCGTCCCGTAGCGATCGGCGATCCAGCCGAACAATGGCTGCGCTAGTGATGCCGTGCCGCTGTACGCGAGGGTCACCAGCCCCACCGTCTTGAGATCGAGGCTGAATCGCCCGGTGAGGACCGGATAGAGCACCGGCAAGACCCCCACGTACATATCGACCATGTAGTGGCCGAGCATCAGCGTAAGCAGCGGGCGATTCCGCAGTACATCACTCGACCGACTTACCCCAACCGCCACGATACCGTCCCTTCCCTGCCGTCTTCATCTTCCCCACAGGGGAGATTCTACCGCAGCGGGTGGGGTGTTGGGAGTTAAGGGGTGTTGAACAGACCGCAGGGGTGGTGTATATAGGGGCGAAGTATAGCCAGAGAGCGCCCAGATGATGCTGAGAAGGGCAGGGACGAGAAGAGAATTAGCAGTGGTGGGTATTGGGGTTCAGTGTGCTCAAACTGTCCAGATAAGCATATCTGCTTGTACGATGCGCCATAGTTGGGCAGACGATTGACGGGTTTATGTGGGATTGCTGCTTTCCGGTCAGCCACCCCTCCCCGCGTTGGGGAGAGGTCAGGGAATAGTCTCAACCCTTATCCGCCTTCCGGCGTCACTGTCTCGATCAGGTCAGCCGCGAGTCGGACGGCGTGCGCGTGGATCGTGGCAATCGGGAGGTTGGAGGACTTGGCGAGGGCGGCGCAGTCGTCGTATTCGGGCGTCGCCCCGATGACATGGCCGCGCCAGCTTTTCAACTTGACGCTGACTGCGCCCCAGGGCGTGGTGACGGTGGCGAAGCTACGCCCGGCCTTGTGCCGGGTGGCCGGGGTGCGGCGGACGCCGAGGGTGGTTGTCTCCCTGATCAGGAGATCGCTGAGCGCGTCGGCCTGGATTGGTGAAGTCAGGACGCCGACCAGGATCGCCGGGCGACCTTTCTTCATGATGATCGGCGTGAGCCAGGCGTCGAGCGCGCCAGCCGCGAAGAGTTGGTCGAGGAGCGGCGCGTAGAACTGCGGGTTCATATCGTCGATGTTCGTTTCGAGCAAGATCACGTCGTCCTGCTCGATGCCATCGGTTAGTTGCGCTGGTGTTGCCGTGTCGGGCGCGTCATCCGTTTCGCCGACCCAGAGACGCAGCGCATTCGGCCAGGGGAGTTCGCGTCGCCCGAAACCGTAGCCGACCGCGTTGAGGCGCATCGTCGGCTGGCGGAACTCGGCGAGGGCGGCGACGATCGCCGCGCCAGTCGGCGTGACCAATTCGCGATCGGTCGGGGCTTCGCGCAGGGCTGCCCCGGCCGCGGCCAGGATGGCAAGGGTGGCGGGGGCGGGGATCGGGATAATCCCGTGCTGCGAGCGGGTGAAACCGCGACCGTCACTGAGCGGCGAGCAAAAGACCTGCTCGATCCCCAGGAAAAAGAGCCCGAGCGTCGCCCCGACGATGTCAACGATCGAATCGACCGCCCCGACCTCGTGGAAATGGACATCCTCGACGGTCGTGCCGTGGATCTGGGCCTCGGCCTGCGCGAGGGTGGCGAAGATCGTCATGGCGTCTTGCAGGACCGGGGCTGGCAGGGTGCTGCCAAGCAGCACGGCGCGGATCTCGCGCCAGGAGCGTTGCGGCTGCGGCGCGGCGGGATCGAGGACGACGCTGACGCGCGTGCCGCCGATCCCGTGCTGACTGACCCGCTCTGCTTCCAGGCGATAGCCGCCGAGAGCGGGCAGGGCGGCGTTGAGCGCCGAGGCCAGCGAATCGAGCGGCACCCCGGCATCGACCAGCGCGCCGAGGGTCATGTCGCCGCTGATCCCGCTCGGCGCGTCGAAGTAGGCGATGGCGGTCATACGTGTGTCTGCGCGGTGGCGACCGTGCGGCGCACAGGGATCAGCGGGCGCGGTGCCAGCCCTTCCTCTTCGGCGCGCAACTGGCCGCAGGCGGCGGCGATCGAGACCCCACGCGACCAGCGCACGGTCGTCGCGATCCCCGCCTCGCGCAACGTCGTGGCGAAACGATCGATCGCCGCGTGGCTCGGCGGCTGGAATGGGCCCGCCGCGGTCGGGTTGCAGGGGATGAGATTAACGTGGCAGAGCAAGCCACCGAGCTTGTCCGCGAGGATCGCGGCAAGCTCGGGCGCGTCATTGAGTCCGTTGATCAGGATGTACTCGAAGCTGACGCGGCGATGGGTCGTGTTGACGTAACGACGGCAGGCGGCCAGCAATTCATCGACCGGCCAGCGGCGATTGAGCGGCACGAGCGAGGAACGCAACTCATCGACCGGCGCGTGGAGCGAGACGGCGAGATTGACGGCCTGCGGCTCGGCGGCTAGCTTGTCGATCCCGGGGACGATCCCAGCCGTGGAGACCGTGATCCGCCGCGCGCCGAAGTTCAACCCAGCCGGATCGTTGATGATCGCGATGAACTTGAAGGTCGGATCGTAGTTCGCCAGCGGCTCGCCCATCCCCATCATCACCACGTTGGTGAGGGTACGGCCCGCCGCGCGGGCGCGACGCGCGAGGGTAACGACCTGGGCCACGATCTCGCCGGTGGTCAGATTCCGTTCCAGGCCACCGAGCCCGGTCGCGCAGAAGGTGCAGCGAATCGGGCAGCCGACCTGGCAGGAGACGCAGGCGGTGACACGCTCGGGGTAGAACATCAGCACCGCCTCGACGTGGCGCTCATCGGCGGTGGCAAAGAGGGTTTTGACCGTTTCGCCCTCCGCCTCCTTCAGCGTCACCTCGCGGACGCCGTGATAGGGGACGAACGGTAACTCCTCGGCCAGCCGGGCGCGGAGCGCCGCCGGGAGGTTAGTCATTTGCTCATAGTCGGTGACCAGCCGATCATAGGCCCAGCCGAAGATTTGCTTCGCACGATATTTCGGCGCGCCCCAACCGACGAGGGTCGCTTCGAGTTCGGCGAGCGTGAGGTCGTAGAGGCTAAGTTGGACTGGCGCTTTCATCTGATCCTTGCTTGCTTTGCGGGAGGCGGTGGTGAATCCCGTAGAAATAGGACAACACAAAAGGGTGCCTTATGGAAGCAACCTACTAACGTAAGTATAAGCTTTCTGGTGGCATTGAGACAATGCGCCGGGGAGAGGGGGAGTAGCGATTGGTGTAATCGAGCGGGCGGCCTTGGTCCCCTGCCGGGTCAAAGGATTCAACCGTCCGCCATTAACCGCCCGCCTCCACTCTTGCCTAACCACCTCGCCCTACCAGCCGCGGTCGATCCACTCTTGCAGGTGGGGGCGCTCGGTGCCGATCGTGGTGTCCGCGCCGTGGCCGGGGCGTACGAGGGTGGCGTCCGGGAGGATGAAGAGTTTTTCGCGGATACTGTCGATGATCTGGGCGAAGCGCGCAGCGTCGCCGCGCGTCGCGCCGGGGCCGCCGGGGAAGAGGGTATCCCCGGCGATCAGCGTATCGTCGAAGTGGAAGCCGATGCTGCCCGCCGTGTGGCCGGGCGTATGAACGATCCGCAGCGTGCCATCGCCGACCGCAAACGGTTCGTCCTCATTGAGCAAAAAATCCGGGGGCGTGTCCAGTCGCGCGGCGTCGTCGGCATGGATCCCGACAGGCACCCCGAGTTGCGCCTTGAGATCGGCGAGCGCATCGATATGGTCGCGGTCGCCGTGGGTCAGCAGGATCGCACGGACCGCTGTCCCGGCGGTCGCTTCCACGATCGGCCCGGCATCGAACGAGGCGTCGATCACCACGCTCTCGCCGGTCCGTTCGCACGCCACGATGTAGACATTATTGTCGTGCGGCCCGAGGGTTAGCTTCGTGACGCGCATTGGTTCTCCTGGTGTGACCTTGTTGTCAGGTATCACGCGACCGTCGTTAGCGTGTCGGTGTGGCCGTACCTGGTCGTGGGGCCGGGGCCACCTGGAGGGATAGTATCATCAGATCGAGGGTGGTGGCGAACGACAGGCGCGAATTGTCGAGCGTGAAGAGGGTCGCGCCACACGCCACAGCGCCGAACGTCTTGAAGTAGAGGCTGCCTCGCCCCGGTTGCCCGTTGGCGGTGGCGACGTAGTCGATCCGATACCCGTCACCACTCTTTTCCGCGCCAACCTGCCGATAGCCCTGGATCACCCGACTGAGGGTGCCACTGGCGAATGCTTGCGCCAGGTCTTCCGAGGTGCGCTGCCCGCCCTCGGTGTTAAAACTATCGAGCGCGGCGAAACCGCCCTGATCAAGGGCCGGGTAGTAGCCGCCTTGCGGCGTTTCCTCGCGGAATCCGGGCGGTAAGGCGATCGCGCAACCACCATTGGTGACGAGCGGGCGTTGTGGCGTCGCGCTTGCCGCCGCGCGTGTGGTCGTGGCGGCGCGCGCCGTGGTCGCCGCAACGGTCGGGCGCGGCGCTTGCGTCGCGGTCGGTGTCAGGGTCGGGCGCGGCGTCATCGTCGGCTCGTCTATCGCGACGGCCACTGCGGTAGGTGTGCTGGCGACGGATGGCGGTGGTGGGGGGGACGCGGCACCGCGCGACGAGCGGAAGATGATGATGCCGCTGATCAGCAGCAACAACACCGTGCCAGCCAGCAACATGGTTGCCTGTCTCGTCAGCCCGGTTGGTTCGCGCCGGAGGCTTCGGCGCAGATCTCGTGGCAGCACGACTTTTTCCCGTTGTGTCGGGTGATGGCCCGGCAAAAAGACGCCTCATGGCGTCGCATCCATTCGCGTGTGGTGCGCCGATCGAAACTACGCGATCGCGATGACCCGTATCAAGCGCGATCCTCACGCTCCATCTTACGCGCCACGATCCGCAGGGACAACCGGTACCATCTGGCCGGATCAGCCCCGTACATCGGTCGCTAGAGATGGGCTGTGCCGCCATGCATCGCGCCGAGATGTGAAGGCCACCGTGTCGTCTTGGTACGAAAGGTCGCTCTTGCCCCCGGTTACAAGCCGTATTGCGCGTCATGCACTTGCGCCGATTCGCTGCCGCGGGTATCGCTTCGACACCGGGCGAAGTACCGCCCTCGAAATAACGACAATTGTCCCGGGACCCATATGCTATGGTGGCACCGCTCCCCTCCTGTTACCGTGATAGCGTGCGAATGCCGCGAAGGATCGCGCTGCGGCGCTACTGTGAAATATGGATGTGGTGTGCGTGCGACAGTTCTAACTCCCGCCCATGCTGATCTGGGCGCGCAACAGCCAGCCGTTGATCCTGGCAATCAACTCCGTCGCCCGCTGGCTACGCAGACGAGCCTGCTGGGCGATCTGGTCGAGTCGAGCGCGATCAAGCCCGGTACATCCCGCGGCCAGGGTACGACCACGCCGCGCCCGCTGGGTGGCCCGCGGCGCTGGCCCTTCGCCTACGTGCAACGCGGTGCCCGCGATCCGCGCTTCGATTTGCTGCGTGGCCTCTGCCTGCTCGTGATGGTCATCAACAATCTGGGCGGCAACTCCTGGCTCTACGCGGCCACCGGTGCCGGGGTTTTCTACCTCTCGGCAGCGGAAGGGTTCATCTTCATCGCGGGTTGTGTCCTCGGGTTCACCGCCGCGCGCGAGACGCTCGGTGAGGCGGTCCGGCATCTCGTGGAGCGGCTCTGGACCCTCTATCGGTTGGCGCTCGGGATCACCCTCGGCTTCGCCGTGCTGGCGACAAACGGGCGTCTCGCGCTCTGGTATCCGTTGCCCGAGGCGACCGTGGCGGCGTATGCTGGGCATCCCGATGCCTTCGTGGTCGGGACGCTCGGGCTGTCGGTGGCCTATCACGGCGGGGAGTACCTCGTCCTGTTGATCCTCTTGCTGGCCGCCACGCCGTTGGCGCTGCTCGCCTGTGCCGAGGGGCGTGGCTGGCTGGTGCCGGTCGTCTCGATAGGGATCTATCTCGCCGCACAACTCTACCCCGATCAGTTCCGGTTGCCGTTCGCGACCTATCTCTCGCTCGAAGCGTGGCAACTCCTCTTCTTCAGCGGGCTGACGATCGGCTACCATCGCACCTGGTTCGGGGAGCAGCTGGCGCGCTTCCGCCCCTACTGGTTCCTCTATGCCGGGCTCATCACCATCGCGGCGATCGTTCTGATCGTCCTCTATCGGCAGCACGCAACGCCGCTCTGGCTCTTCGATCGCGAGAACGTCGAGGCGGCACGCGTGGCGCTGACGCCTCGCCGCCTGCTCCTCGTCGCGATCTACCTCCAGTTCTTTTACCTGCTCGTCACCTGGTTCTGGGTGCCGCTGCGAACCGCGTTGGGCTGGTTTGTCCTCTCGCTGGGGCGCAACTCCCTCTGGATCTATGCCCTGCATCTGCCGCTGATCGTCCTCTTTCGCAGCGCCCCCTTCCTCACCGACCTCGATCGCAACCTCGGCACCGTCGCCCAACTCCTCGCTATCGCGCTCCTCTGGGGCTCCGTGAAACTGCGCGACTGGGCTAATGGTGCCGCCTATCGCGCTGCGTTGCCCGCGTCGCGCTCGTTCCGTAGCCTGGCACAAAGGGAGTCGTGAGTCGTGAGTCGTGAGAAGGTTCGCCATTGGCTGAGTGGCTGCTAGCAGCGCTGCCTCGCTCCCGACTCGCGACTCGCGACTCCCGACTCGCGACTCGCCATCGCCCTGCTACAATCGCCTCCCCGCCCAACGGGCGGCAGCGATGATGCAC
>DATCMP010000708.1:0-6523 GCA_036563365.1 Thermomicrobiales bacterium | reverse complement strand
AGAGCCATTCGAGGCGGGCGCGACGAATCCAGAGCGGGGCGCGGCGTACACGACCGGAGAGGAAGTCGATCGTGCCACCGACACCCAGGGCCACGCCCACGTCGACCGCGGGGAGGTTACGAACCATCCAACGCTCCTGCCGCGAACCCCCGTAGGCGACGAGCAAGATGTCGATGCGCCCGGCGGCGGCGACTGCGGCGCGGGTCGTCACGTCATTGGCCTCGTCGGCGAGACCGGCGTGAGTGCCGACGATCTGCACCGCAGGCCAGCGGGTCTTGATGGCGACGGCGGCGGCGTTGGCTACGCCGGGGCCACCGCCGAGGAGGAAGACCCGCCAGCCCTGCGTGGCCGCGCGGGCGAGGAGGCGCACGGTGAGATCGCTGCCCCGCACCTGCTCGCGGAATGGCCGGTGCCAGAGTCGCGCCGCCAGCAGCAGCCCGCCACCGTCCGGTATCGCGAGATCGGCGTGGGCCAGGGCGTGACGTAGCCCGCGGTCTTCCCGCGCTGCCATCACGATCTCGGGGTTGGGCGTAGCGACGATCCGCTGCCCTTCGGCGATGAACCGCTCGCAATAGGCGACCGCTTCATCCTCGGTGACATCATCGACACGGACGCCGAAGATCGTCAGGCTGGCGGGGAGTGTGATCCTTTCGAACGACACCACGGTGCTTTATGAAACCCACGCGCGGGACCACGAATACGCCGGGATCGCCGCGCTCAACAGGAACAGGGTCAGGAAGAGCCCGATCGCCAGGGTGCGGTGCTTGGCGATCGGGGTCGCGGCGCGTCGCGCCCGCACGCTGAAGATATGGGCGATGGCGATGGCGATGATCATGATCAGCGGGTGGATATAGGCGATGAAGGCGCCGTCGTTCCAGTTTTGACCAGTACCATAAACAAGCAGCCCGATCACCAATTGAATATCGAGTGCCGTGGTCGCCAGCAGCGCGAGGGTGCGATCACTGCTCGTCCAGTCGCCGCCGCGCAGCCAACCGATCAAGCCGCGCACGAACGCAACGAGGACCACGATCAGCACGACCCACCGCCAGAGGCTGTGTATCCCGACCAGCACACCCATCCCGCTCTCTCCCTACGCTCGCTGTCTATTCGCGGGCGCTACCGCCCCACCAGATATAAATACTCTACCATAGGTCGTGTCAGTGGCCCGGCCCGCTCGCCGTCACCCGCGCAAGCGCCGGTTGATCGGCCAAAACCGCTACCGCCGTCAGAAATTCATCGAGCTCGTCGAGGCTGTTGTAGCAATGGACCGAGGCCCGCACCCACTCCTTGACGGCGCGATTCGCCGCGTCCAGGGTGACGCTGCGCGGCGTGGTCGTCGAGACGTTGATCGGGCGCGCGCCGGACGGTCCGTTCAGGCGATCGAGCCGCTCGCGCAGGGCGTGACGGATCTCCTCCGGGCGCAACCCGGCGATACTGAAAGCGACGATCCCGCAGAGCGCTTCCCCCCGATCGTGCATGTCGACTCCGGGGATCGCGGCGAGTCGGTCGCGGAGGGTTCGTGCCAGCGCCTCGATCCGCGACCAGATCGGCGCGATCCCGAGCGTCAGCGCGTAATCGACCGCCGCGCCGAGGCCGAGGGTCGCCGCGAAGTTCGCCTCCCAGTTCTCTAAGCGGCGGGCGTCGGCCCGCAATTCATAGGTGTCCGGTCCGGTCCAAGTCGCGGCGTGCAGATCGATGAACGGCGGGCGTAACTCCGGCAGGATCGCCTCGCGCACGTAGAGGAAGCCGACCCCGCGCGGCCCGCGCAGGTATTTGCGCCCGGTCGAACAGAGGAGATCGCAGCCGATCGCATCGACGTCGAGCGGTAGCTGCCCCGCCGACTGCGTGGCGTCGAGGAAATAGAGCGCGCCGTACCTCCGCGCCAGCGTCCCGATCGCCTCCGCAGGCTGCACCAGTCCGAAGTGGGTCGGGATGTGCGACACCGATACCAGCCGCACGCGCTGCCCCCGGCCCGGCTCGGCCAGCAGGCGTTCCAGCGCCGCCGTGTCGAGTTGCCCCTGCTCGTCGTCCGGCACCACCCGCACCACGACGCCGTGCGTCTCCGCCACGCGCAGATAGGCGAGGTAGTTCGAGGCGTATTCCGCCACCGAGGTGAGGATGATGTCGCCCGGCCGGAACGCGATGGCATGGAAGCCCATGTCGAACGCGCGGGTTGCATTCTCGATGATTGCGATCTCGTTCGGCGCGGCGTTGAGCAACGCGGCGACGCTGTTGTATACCGCCGCGATCCGCTCGGCGGCCTCGTCCTTCGCCTCGTAGCCCCCGGTCGCATACTCGCGCGTGAGGTGCGCTATCTGCGCTTCATACACCGGGCGTGGCATCAGCGCCGCCCCGGCATTGTTCAGGTGCAGGACAGTTTGGCAGCCCGGTGTATCGGCGCGTAGTTGCTCGATCTCCATCCTGGTATTCCCCTGGCTACGGTGTCTTCTTCCCGATAAGCGTACCCTGGGGATCATCCCCCCTTATGCTACTCGCTGGCCCCCCTGTGGCGGGTACGTGACTGGTCGCCGTGCGTTCCCCGGTCTGTCGTCGCTCGTGCGTGAGCATCATAACGCATGGTGAAGGCCGAGCCCTGGCGCGGACCTGTAGACGGCACATGGGCGTTCGGCTATCGCCACAGCTATGCTCCCCTTTCGACGCCCCCGGAGCAGGGTGATCTTGTGGTACCATGCGCGTATCTATCGTATCTAACGTATCCATCCGGGGAGTTGCGAAGGGGAGACGAATGTCGAGCAATGCTGATCTGTCGTCGCGCGGGGCGATGACGAATGCCCCGATCCGGTCACGCACCACTTCGCCCGTGACCACAACCGGTCGTTCGAGCGATATGGTGCCGATCGTCGGGCGGTTCGCGCTGCTCCAGCGGTTCAACCTGTCCCAGGGGTACGCGGAGTTGGCGGAGGAATTGACCGATCGGGTCGCGCCGATCATGCGCCGCCAGCCGGGCTTCATCTCGCTGACCCTGCTCAGCGATGAGACGAGCGGGGAATATATCTTCCTCACGCATTGGGAGGATCTGGAGCGGCTCAATGCGTTCGAGCGTTCGGCCGATGAGTGGCGAATCCGCGACATCATGTCCGAGCACCTGACCACGGTGCCGCAGATCGAGGTCTATCAGCTCCACAATCTCTCCGGCGCGGCGGCGGAAGAGGCAACCGCAAGCGAATAAATAGATCTGCCGCCGCCCGATGCCGGGCGCGACGATCTTCGGGTGATTTTCGGTATAGTTGATGGTCTGACCTATGGTATAGTATCGGGAGCAATGTGGTGCCATGCCATAGTCGGTGCACTACGATACCGCGTCGATAGGCAGGGCCGTCGAGAATAGAGGTGGCGTCAATTCGCCGCACGATCCGAGAGGAGTGGTCGGACCCGATGAAAGCGCCGGTAGCACTGCCATTCGTCAAGAAGGGTGAGGATGTTCCTTCTTCCGGGGTGAAGGCGCAGGCCGTCCTCGGTTTCCTTCTGCCGTTCTTCCTCATCTTGCTGATGGGGATCATCGTCTTCTTCATGGTCAGCGCCCGCCTTAATCATGGCGGAGAGCCCCACGCGCTGATGATGCTCGCGGCCCTCTAAACCACGCTTGTCGATCGACACAAAAGCGCCCGACACTGCTCGATACGCGGTGCCGGGCGCTTTCTTCGTCGGGGGAGGGGCGAGGGCTAGTAATACTGCTGCTGGCGCACGGTCATCTTGCCGGTTTCAAGATTGACATCAAGGATGACGTCGTTGATCGCCGGGAGCAGCAGTTCACCGGCGAGCCCGCGCACGACGTAGACATCGTTCGCGCCGGTTTCGATGATCTCCGCGAGGCGACCGAGCGCTGTCCCTTCTTCATCGACCACATCGAGCCCGATCAACTGATAGTGATAGAGTTCGCCCTCGGGCAGCGGGGGGAGCGCTTCGCGATCGACCCAGACCTGTTGCCCGCGCAACTCGGCGGCTTCCTCCGGCGAGGTCACGCCGACAAGGCGCACGATCGCTTCTTTGTCCCCCGGCAGGGGATGGATACGCCGCACGCTTTGTGGCACTTGCGTATCGCCGAGGTAGAGGGTGCGTATCGTGTGCAACATCTCGGGATGGTTGGTGAACAGGTACATGCGAAATTCGCCGCGCAGGCCGTGTGTTCCGGCGATCTTCCCGAGATTCAGGCGCTCGGGGGCGGGGCCGCGCTCGGGGATGACCGGTGGCGGGGTCGGCTCTTTCGGGGCCGGACGCCGCACCGGCTTCCGTGGTGTCGGCGTGGCCGTATCGGCGGGCGCGTCAGCGGCGGCGGATGCCTGCGAACGTCGCACCCCGCTCATCACACGACGGTGAGCGGGGCGTTTCGGCGTCGCTGCCCTTGCGGGCTGTGGTTGCTCGGTGTTGGGGGTATCGGACACGTCAGCCTTCGATCTCCAAATTGGCGCGGAGGCCCTGTCGTGCGGCGACAACACCCACCATCGTTCGCATCGCCTTCGCGATCCGCCCACCTTTGCCGATGACCCGACCGAGCTCATCCTCGGCAACGCGCAGATGAATGCTCACCGCCGGGCCGCGCCGTCGCGCATCGACCTGGACCTCTTCGGGTCGGTCGACCAATCCCGAGGCCATGTACTGGACGAGATGCTGCAATTGCTCCATACCCTCTCCACTTCGTGAATCCGCAGGGCGGGATGGCGCGCGATGTCGGGGTCTTAGCTCGCCGCCTCGGGCGCTTCCGTTGCGGGAGCGGCGATGACCTTCCCATCGGTATCGGTCACGCCCTGGATCTTGAGCAACTTGGCGACGCGCTCGGTCGGCTGGGCACCCTGGCTCAACCAGTAGCGCGCACGCTCGTTGTCGAGCACGATCGTGCTCGGGTCGGTCAGCGGGTAATACTGGCCGACGATCTCGATGAAGCGACCGTCGCGCTTGGCGCGTGCGTCGGCAACAACGATCCGATAGCTGGGCTTCTTCTTGGCACCCGTGCGGCGCAAACGGAGCTTGATCATGCTGGCGATCCCCTCCCTCGGTCTCTCAATCAGCGATGCGGTGTGGTCGCGCCGAGCGCGATACCGTTCGTCACACAGAAGAATACGCACACCCGCTGGGAGTGTGCGACAGCGGCAACTATAGCACGCGCGCGGCGATCAGGCAACGCCGCCGCGCGGGTGGCGAATGTTGACCCCACCCCCAACCCCACCCCGACGCGGGGAGGGGGTCCTCGTTGGTAGACGATGATGACCATAAGCACAATCGTGCATGATGTGGACGTGGGCGTCGATGATCCCCGGCAGGATCGTGCCGCCGCCCGCATCGAGCCCGGTCGCGCCATCTGGTACGGCGAAACTTCCGTCGCGTCCGACAGCGCTGATCCGCCCATCCTCGACCAGCACCGCCCCGTTGGCGATCGGTTCGCCGCCATTCCCATCTATCAGCGTGCCATTGCGAATCACCTGCGCGACCACCGGCGCTCCTTCTTTCCTGATAGGGCCTTCTCGCCTTGCTGTTAGCACTGTGCGCCTAGCACCGGCGTCAAGAGGGGCCGAACCCGCGTGATAGTTAGTCATTTGCTATCATGGCCCAAGGTCGTGGGCTATGGGCAACGAGCGAAGGTGTTGCGCGAGGAGCGATAGATAGTGAGCGATGGGGATCTGCTTATCGAGCGAACCGACGATATTTTGGGCGGTATCCCCGTTTTCGCCGGAACGCGCGTGCCTGTGCGTACCCTCTTCGATTACCTGGCAGCGGGTGATCGGTTAAGTGACTTCCTCGATGATTTTCCGACGGTTACTCGAGAGAGTGCTCAGTCCGTCATTGAATGTTTCGGTCTGCACGGCACGTGATTGTTCCCCCAAGGTTAGATGTGACCCCAAGGTTTGACACGAAAGGATGGTATTGATCATGACTATCACCTGGCGCGAGGTAACCCTGCCCGATTTCGGCACGATCGAGGAGCGCCCGGAGATCCCGGCGACGATCTATGCCGCGCGTTGCCAGCGCGCCTATGCCGCCGCCGGTGCCGACTGGCTGATCGTCTACGGCGACCGCGAGCATTACGCCAATCTCACCTACCTGACCGGCTACGACCCACGCTTCGAGGAGGGGATCTTGCTGCTCGGCGCGGGCGAGCGACGGATCTTGCTCGTCGGCAATGAAGGGCTCGACTACGCCGACGTGCTGACCTTGCCGCTCGATGTCGTCCTCTGCCAGTCGCTCAGCCTGCCGGGACAGGACCGGACGCAGGCACCGCGCCTGATCGACGTGCTGCGCGCGGCGGGGGTCGGCGCGGGGCAATCGTTGGCGCTCGTCGGCTGGAAAAGCCTGGATCCCGACGAATGGACCGGCACGCTCCCCGGTTTCTTCGCGCCCGCGATGCTGGTGGACACGCTGCGCGACCTCGCGGGCGATCCGGCGGCGGTGCGTGACGCGACTTCAGTCTTGCTGCATCCCACCGATGGGTTGCGTGCGAATTGCGAGGTCGAGCAAATCGCGGCGTTCGAATGGGCGGCGGCGCGGGCGACGGCGGCGCTCGGGCGGA
>DATCMP010000703.1:0-2121 GCA_036563365.1 Thermomicrobiales bacterium | reverse complement strand
GATTTGGGGATCGACCTCGGCACCGCCAACACACTCGTCTATGTCCAGGGGAAGGGGATCGTGATCGCCGAGCCGTCGGTGGTGGCGATGGATACGAAGACCCGCAAAGCCCTCCAGGTCGGGGCCGAAGCCAAGGCGATGATCGGCAAGACCCCGGCGAATATCGTCGCCATCCGCCCGATGAAAGATGGTGTGATCGCCGACTTCGACTCGGTGGAGATGATGCTCCACTACTTCATCCGCAAGGTCCACGTTAATCGCGGCTTCGCCCCGCACCCGCGCGTGGTGATCGGGATTCCGTCCGGGGTGACGGAGGTCGAGAAGCGTGCCGCCAAGGATGCGGCGCTCTCGGCGGGGGCGCGCGAAGCCTATACGATCGAGGAGCCGATGGCGGCGGCGATCGGGGCTGGCCTGCCGGTCAACGAGCCGGTCGGCTCGATGATCATCGACATCGGTGGCGGGACCACCGAGGTGGCGGTCATCTCGCTTGGCGGCATCGTCGTCAATAACTCGATCCGGATCGCCGGCGACGAGATCGACGACGCGATCATCCAGTACGCCCGCCGCGACCACAATCTCGTCATCGGCGACCGGATGGCCGAGAATGCGAAGATCGCGGCCGGTTCCGCCTATCCACTCGAAGAAGAGCGGCGGGTCACGCTGCGCGGGCGCGATCTCCTGACCGGCTTGCCGAAGGGGATCGAGGTCTCCTCCGTCGAATTGCGCGATGCGATGTCCGGGCCAGTGAACACGATCGTCGATCTCGTCAAGCGATCGATCGAGGAGACGCCACCCGAGTTGGTGGCCGATATCATGGAGCAGGGGATCACCCTGGCCGGTGGCGGGGCGCTGCTGCTCGGGCTGGAGCGCCGTCTCCAGACCGAACTGCGGATGCCAGTGCACACGGCGGAAGACCCACTCACCTGCGTCGCGCGCGGCGCGGGTCGCGTCGCCGAAGCCCTGCACCAGTATGAACGCGCGCTGGCCGGGGGCCAACCGCGTCGTCAGGTAGTGCGCGCATGATGCGCCAGAATCGGATGTCGCAGCGTAGTTCCGGGAATACACCACTCACGCGGGGGCAGTTGCTGGCGCTGGTGCTGGTCTTCATCGTCACCGCGCTGGCCTTGCTCACCCTCGACCAGCGCAATCTCCTCGGCCCGTTGAAAGCGGCCGCCGAGCGCCCGATCTTCGCCGTCAGTGGGCGTTTCACCTCCTTCGGTGACAGCCTCCGTAACTTCGGCGCGCGCTTCGGGAATGTCGGCGAATTACGCGCCGAGAATGAGCGCTTGCAGGCCGAGAACGATCGCCTGCGTGCCGCCGATGCCCGCGTCAAGGAACTGGAATTCGAGAATAAGCAACTCACCGAGCAGGCGAATTTCGCGGTGAAGTTCCCGGAATACAAGTCGGTCCCGGCGCGGGTGATCGGGCGCGACCCGACCTTGACCCAGAAGGTATTGGTCCTCGATCGCGGCTCTGACGACGGGATCAAGATGGGGATGCCGGTCGTCAGCCCGAATTTCCTCGTCGGCCTGGTCACCGAGGTCCGCCCGAAACAGGCGAAGGTGCGGCTGATCATCGATCAGGATATGCAGATCGGGGTCTTGCTGCAAGATGAGCGTGCGGCGGGGATCATGTATGGCCGCTGGCAGCAGGGCGGGCGTTTGCTCGTGCAACATATCGGGCGCGACGCGAATATCGCCCCGAATGCCAAGGTGGTCACCTCGAACTGGACCCTCCATGTGCCGCAAGGTTTGCCGATCGGCTTCGTCACGAACGTGATCCGCGACGAGCAGGCGGATACGATGCAACTCGAAGTCGCGCCCTACGTCAATTTCGATAGCCTGGAATCGGTGTCGGTGATCCTCACGGAGGAAGTGACCGGCCAACCGGGGATACCATGATGCCGCACCGTTCCGCTGCGCGCCGCGCCGCGCAACAGCATCAACCGCAGCAATGGACCCACGCTTAACCCTCGCGCTCGCGGGGGCGCGTCTGACCGCGCTGGCAACGCGCCTGACACGGCGCGGGGGTGGCACCGCCGCACCCGGTTTGGTGGCCGAGCGGATCGACCCGGCGGCGTTGCGAAAGCTCAGCGAGGCGCTCGGCGGCGCGCTCGTCGTC
>DATCMP010000702.1:0-8133 GCA_036563365.1 Thermomicrobiales bacterium | reverse complement strand
TTGGCGCATTGCCTGAATATCGGGCAATGTCTCGCAACAATCCTAGCCTCCGTAGGGAGGCTTCGTGGCCCGCAGGCCCGCGAGGCGCGGCTTCAGCCGCCAGCCCACCACCACCCCGCAGGCCCCCGGCGCATCATGCGCCGGGGGCCTGCGGGGTGCTGTGTTGTCGTGTCGCGTGCCGTTACGGGACGCGGTCGACGGGGTGGTAGTTGCTGAGGGCGGCCCAGAGGGCTTCGGCGACCCAGGCGCGGGTGGCGGCCTGGTCCCAGCCGTTCGGTCCGTCGTAGCGGTCGGTCGGGATCGTCAGCGGCAGGGCACCGGCGTAGTGGACGAAGGTCGCCACGTCGGCGCGGTGGCCGCTGCCAGCCGGGATGGCGCCGTAGAGGGTCGGGTTGTCGGACTGCTGGGTCCAGTAGCCCTTGGCGACCATCGCGCGGGTGATCAGGCTGATCGCCTGGGCGTGGCTGACGGTGTCGGTCGGGTCGTAGCTGCCATCGCCGTAGCCCTGGGCGACACTGTGGAAGGCGAGGGAGCCGACGGCGCGCCAGAGTTCGTCATCAACGCCGTTGCGGTCGCTGAAGGTGTTGCCGTGGTCCTCGGTCGCCCAGGTGGCGGGGCCGACGCCGGGGCCGCTCGCCGGGTCGCTGCCCATCGCGCGACCGATCAGCGCGGCGATCTGGGCGCGGAGGACGAATTTGCCCGCGCCGAAGGTGCCATCCTCATAGCCCTTGATGATCCCGCGCGTGGTCAGTTCGGCGATGGCGTTGCTGCCGAAGCTGCCGCTCGGCACATCGGAGAAGGTTTCCGGGGCGCGGAAGATCGCCTGGACGGTGTGGTTGCCGTTCATCGTGAGGTCCAGCGTCGCGGACCAGCCCTGGAAGACGCCATCGACGCGCCAGCCGACGAGGTGGCTGGTGGCGCTGTTCTGCGGGGTGAGGGTGACGACGGTGCCCGCGCTGTAGCGGGTCGCATCGAGGTCCGGGGCGGGGGCCACGCCGGTGGTGCCGGTGCCGTCGGCGGTCACGGTCAGGGTGTAGCCGGTCGCTGCCGGGGGCGGAACGGTGACCGGGGTGACGGTGAAGGGCAGGGAGGCGCTGCCGCTCCCCGGCGCGGCGTTCGTGACGATCACCGGGATGCTGCCCGCCGTGGCGAGTGCCGAGGCCGGGACCGTGATCGTCAGTTGCGTGTCGGAGAGGAAGGTGGCCGGATAGGCCACGCCGCCGAAGGTGACGGTGGTGAAGCCGTAGGGGATGAAACCGCCGCCGTTGATGAGGAGCGGCGTCTCACCACTGCCGGCCGGCACCGTGTTCGGCATGAGGAAGCTCAGGCTGGGGGTGCTGGCGACGACTTCGAGCGCGCCGCTATCGCAGTCGGCCCCTTGCGGGCGTGCCACGCCGCGCTGGTCGGCCACTTGCAAGCCCAACCCGCCACCTTGCAACGCGGCGGTGCAGAGATCGCCCGGCAGGGTGTTGAGCGCCGGGCTACCGGGCAGGAGGTGGTGGGTCGGGAGGGGGTTGGGGGCGTTGCTGGCGAGCGGGGCGATCTTCGCGTCGGCCACGACCTGATCGCCGGTGGCGGTGAAGCCCACGGCACCGGTCTGCACGACGTTGTAGCCCTGCGAGGCGATCACGCCGTCGATGTTTGCGTTGTCGCTGGCGGTGTTCCCGGCAATGATGTCCCCTTGGAGGATCATCAGGGTATTGTCGGCGGTATCGTCGGTGCCGATCCCGCCGCCGCCGATGGTGGCCGTGTTGTTGGCGATCGTGCTGAGGTAGACCTCGACGGCGAAGGTGCCGGTGTATTCGTTATTAAAAATACCGCCACCTTGCTGGGCGCTGTTACCGCTGATCGTGCTGTTGATAACCGTGGTGTCGGTATTCTGCTCGTTGAAAATACCGCCGCCGACGCCGGAGAAGTCCATCGCGCTGACGCCCCGGATGTTGTTGTTGGGCAACGCGCTGTTGCCAATAATGGCGCTCTGGATGACGAAGAGGTTGCCGGTGCCGAAGTTGCCGAGCCCGCCGCCGTTGCTGGCGTTGTTCATCGCCACCAGGCTGTTGGCGACGATCAGATCGCCGGTGCCGTTATTAGCGACGCCACCGCCGACGTAGGCATTGCCGTTGCCGATGACCGTGACGCCGGTTAAGCGCAGGTTGCCTTGTGTGAGGATACCACCGCCATGGCCCTGGTTGGCGTTCCCGCCGCTGATGGTGATGCCGCTGATCTCAACGTCTGTGCTTGCCGCGAGGTTGAAGACGCGCGAGGCGTTGTTGCCGCTGATCGTCAAGAGCGCGGAGCCGGGGCCGGTGATCGGGAGATTGCGATCGATCGCCAGTTCACCGCTGGTGAGGGTGATCGTGTTGCCGCCCATCGCCGCGAGGTCAAAATCGATGCTGCCACAGGTGAAGTCCGCGAGAAGGGCGCGCAGCGACCCGGACCCGCTGTCGGCGGCGCTCGTCACGGTGCACGGCCCGCTCGGCAGCGTCCCGGCGAAGGCCGCTTGTGGCGCGGCGCTGCTGAACATCCCGACGACGAGAGCCGTCGCCGCCACCCCGCGCCACCAGGCTCTTTTGGGCCTCATGATGCCCCAATCCTTGATCGCCATAGACCGCCACTCCTTTGTGCCCCGATCCCGACGCCGGAACCGGGGTGCTACCCCAATCAGCCCAACCTCGGCGCTGATATGTCTGGTCCGGCAACTATTGTCGTCCGGTGTGGGAAGGATACGGCCTGGAAGGTGGTCTGACCGTTGCCCAAATGTCCCGATACCGCGAGACAGAAGTACCAGTACCGCCACCGATGCGTGGAGGTGGACCTCCCCCCGACCCCTCCCCTGTAGGGGAGGGGTGATTCGTTGGGGGGCGGTTGAGCATCGGGTGGGCGAGTGTGAGGGTGGGGGAAGTAAACCCCTCCCCGCCGCTGCGGCGGCGACCCTCCCCTGAAGCGGGAGGGTAAGAGCACCAACGTCACAACGCCTTCCCCCCTCTCCTAGAATTGGCGGGCGCCCGTTGGGCGGCGGGGTGGCGAGCGGCTGCGAGCCGGGGGTGAGGGCCAAGCGAAATCAGGCCGGTGCGCCGACGAAGATGCTCAGCGGCAGGAACGCGGTGACGGTCCACAACCCGGCGTTGACGACCTGGCTGACGCGGAGATCGACGCAAGCGCTGGCGAGGATGCAGGCGCGCGGGCGGCTCAGGCCGTGCTCCCGTTCCAGGTAGTCGAAGACGCCAATGAGGGCGGCGCGGGCGGCGGCGCGGGGGTCGGTGTCGTGGCCGGTGGCGGCGAAGTGCGGGCCGGTGTCGGTACGCGGCGCGAGCGGCCCGGCGGTGCGGAAGGTCGGCCAGGCGGGCGCGGCCCCCTTGCGGAGGTCGAAGCGGAGGGTGACGGTGGCGTCGCACTCGATCGCGGTGCCGCTGACCTCGCCATCGCCCTGCGCGGCGTGGGCGTCGCCGGTCGAGAAGAGCGCGCCGGGGACGAGGACCGGCAGGGTCAGGACGGTGCCCGCGGTCAGTTGGCGCACATCCATGTTGCCGCCGCCCCGGAATGGCGGCGGGGTGGGGTGCATCCCCGCCTCGGCGGGCGCGACGCCCAACACGCCGCAGAACGGCGCGAGCGGGATGCGGATGTTGGGGCCATATGGCGCGTAATCGCCCGCGCGCAGATCCCAGTAGTGTACCGCCCAGTCGGGGAAGAGATCGCCCAGCAGCGGATTGCCCGGGCCGACGGCGGTCCAACCCCAGGCGGCGGGGCGCACCTCGACGATCGTCACGTCGAGCGCGTCACCCGGCGCGGCTCCCGCGACGAAGACCGGGCCGGTGAGGGCGTGGCCTCGCAGCGGCGTCGGCACCTCCGGGCGCGCGGCGGCGGCGATCAGCGCGGCGAGGTCGGGGGCGAGATCGGCGGGCGGTTCCTCGGCGACCCGGCGCGCGTTCGCGCCGTTGGACGGCTCACGGGTGTCGAAGACGACGGTGTCGCCGGGCTGGATCGTCAGGGCGGGCGCGAGGCCGTTGTCGAAATAGGTGTGGATCGCCCCGTCGCCGAGGTGATGCGTCATGCCTGATGCTGGTTGGATCACGGTGGTGTCTCCTTGATGTGCGGCGGTTCGATCGTAGCGGCGGCATTGTAGGCGAAGTGGGCGAGTGGGGCGAGTGGGCTAGAGAGGGGCGAGACGAAGTACGAAGTACGAACGACGAAGTACGAAGTAACGGAGTGGGGCTTGGGTGCACGGCGTTGCAACGCCGGGAGGGTCTGCCGACACTGCCGCGCTGCTGACGCCCCCGGCCCCCCCTTCTGCGGGCCGGAGGGGCGTCAACACTTCGTCGTTCGTCGTTCGTCGTTCGTACTTCGTCTCTCCCCGCCCCACATTCACCCGCTTCGCGTACAATGATCCGCACGATGCGGGCGACAATAGAGAAAGCAGGGGACGACGATGATCGAGGCACCGGTGCAGCGGTTCGCGGAGGTGGTGCGGACCGAGGAGGAGTTGCGGGCGCTCTTGGGCCACCCGAGCGCGATGGTGATCAAGAAGGCGCAGCCGCGATTGGACGAGCATTGCCGCGCGTTCATCGCGATGTCGCCGTTCATGCTCCTCGGTACGGCTGACGCCGAGGGGCATTGCGACGTGTCGCCGCGCGGTGATGGGCCGGGCTTCGTCCTCGTCCTCGACGAAAAGACGCTGCTCATCCCCGATCGACCCGGCAACAAGCGGTTCGACTCGCTGCGGAATATCATCGAGCACGGCGCGGTGGGGCTGCTCTTCATGATCCCGCAGATCGGGGAGACGTTGCGCGTGAACGGGCGCGCCCAGATCGTGCGCGACGCTGACCTCCTGGCCCTGCTGGAGGCGCAGGGGAAGATCCCGGCGCTGGCGATCGCGGTCGAGGTGGAGGAGGCGTTCATCCAGTGCGCGAAGGCGCTGAAACGCTCGCACCTCTGGGAGCCAGAGTCGTGGCAGGACCCGGCGGGGCTGACCTCGCGCGCCAAGATGTTCATCGATCACGCCTCGATGACCGGGGTGACGGTCGAGGAGATGGAAGGGCTGCTGGCGGAGAGTTACGCCAAGTGGCTGTACTGAGCGGGGGGACGGTTCACTGCGGCGGCGCAGCGACACGGCGGGCCGCAGAGAGGAACGAGAGGAGTACGGGAGGAACGGGTTAAACGCAGAGACGCGGAGCAAGAGGGAGCGTCGCAGAGGGGACGACATATTTCTCGGCCCTTTCTCTGCGGCGCTCCTTCCCCTCGGCGTCTCCGCGCTCATCCGGCCCTCGTCCCCTCGTTCCCTCTCTTCGTCTCTGCGGTGAAATCTCGTCCCCGGGCGCGGCGTTGCGCTTTAGCCGAAGGCGTGCGGCAGGACGTTCCGAGCGAGGAAGGTGCCGGCCAGGGCCAGGAAGAGCAGGGCCACGCCGACGCTGCAACAGGCTTGCCCGCGCCCGCCGAGGGCGCGTCCGGTGCGCGTCACCAGCAGGGCGAGGAGCACTTCCAGGATAAGCAACGTGCCGAACCAGATGATGACGAGGAGCGCCACCCCGCCCCAGGCACCGATCTGGCGGGCGCGCAGCAGCGCGGGGACGCCGGTCGCGAGCCAGAACCCCCACGTCAGCGGGTTCATCAGGTTACCGACGATCCCGAGGTAGAACGATGAGCCGGCCGACCGCGAGCCCGCGCTCGTCGCGCGCCAGAAGCGGTGGGCGTCGCGGAAGGCCACGCCGCTACGGTGGAGGAAGACCAACGCCCCGAGCAGCCCGATCCAGAAGGCGGCGTTGCTCATCAGGTCGAGCGCCTGCGCGAAGAGCAGCGCGGGCACCAAGAAGGCCAAATCGACGACCGAGGCCCCGAGGCTGACGCGCAGCCCCGCACCGAAGCCGCGGGCGATCGATTCGTGGACGATCGCCGCGAAGATCGGGCCGATGGCGAGCGCGGCACTGGCGCCCAGCGCGATACCAAGCCATGCGAGTTCAAGCATCGCCGTATCTCCCTTCACTCTGCCGCCACCATCCACCACCTTTTCCTGTCCAGGCCCTCACGATACGCTGCGGTAGCGGTGCGTTACACACACGAGTCACCCTCCGACCCACACGATTACCCACACAACAAATCACTTCCCGCTCCACTCGCAAGGCGACACCGCCCTGGTCGTGGCGATTGCTACTGACGCCGGACGTGCCTTGCTGGGTCAGGCCACCGAGTGCCAGCGCCGGGCGAGCGAGAACGCCCTTGGGGCGAGGCAGCGGGTGTGACGAGGAATGAGGCAGTGGGCGACGGCGCATGGGCGCTCTTTCCGGTGGCGGTGGCAGCACCGCGACTGTCGGTGCGGACATGTCCCGCGACGATAGCCCCCGGTCGTCAAAAAACCGTGAAAAAGGCGTCAAGAAGGGCGGTATTGTGTGTGGTTCGGCGAATCCCCCCGGCGCGGCCCCTGATCACCCGCGCGACGGCGTCGCGCTAGGCGGCGAACGGCGATGCGCGGTATCCTGCGGCCCACCGCGCTGGGTGACCTGCGCGTTACCCGAGAGGGCGGGCCACGTACCGGCCGACTCCCACGCCCGCCAAACGCCGGGTGCGGGAGTACACGTCGATCGCTGGCGGGGCTTGTCCGCGCAGCGCTATTCCTATGTCTGGGGTGATTCGTGCTCCGCGTTGTCGGCGGTGAGGCCCGGGTCCAGGGCTTCCGCGATCGCCTCGTCGAGGGTGAGCGTGAGGCCGGCGGCGTGGGCCGCCTCGAAGGTCGCCGCGTCCAGGCGGGCGCGGGCGGTGGCGACGTTACGCTCGTAGTTCGGGCGATCGGTCGGGTCGATTCGGGCACCGATCGCGGCGAACAGCGCCTCGGCGGCCCCGAAGAGGCGCGCGGCGCGGACAGCGGCGGCGGATGAGCCTGCCAACGCGGCGACACCGGCCAGCCCCACGATCTGATAGGCGATGCTGTAGGTGTTGCCGAGCGCCTGATGGAGCAACAGGCTCTCCCGAAAGTAGGACGCGGCGCGCGGGTAGTCGCCCCCTTGCAGGGCCACCTCGCCGAGATTGTGCAGGAGGACGCCGGAGCCGAAATTGTCGCCCGCCGCGCGGTAGAGGGCGAGGCTTTCGGTGTAGAGCGCCTGCGCGCGGTCCTGATCGTCGCGGCGGCGGGCGATCTCGCCGAGGCTGTTGAGGGTCACGGCGATCCCGAGCCGGTCGCCGAGGGCGCGCCGGAGCGCCAGGCTCTCTTCGTTGAGGGCCTGCGCCCCGGCGAGGTCGCCGCCGTGCGAGGTGACGATCCCGAGGGAGTTGAGGGCGCCCGCGACGCCTGGCAGATCGCCCAGCGCGCGGTAGAGGGCCAGGCTCGCCGTCAGGTGCGCCGCCGCCGCCGGGATGTCGTCGTGCCGCCAGGCCAGCACCCCGGCCCCCAAAAGGGCTTTTGCGCGGGTCGCCGTCGGCGCGTCATCGCAGGCCAGCGCCCGTTCCAGCCAGCCGCGCCCCTCGCGGAAGTGGCCGTGGAGTCGCCAAAAGCGAGTCAGGCTTCCGGCCAGGGCCAGCGCGGTGTCGGCGTCCCCGGACTCGATCGCCCAGCCGAGCGCCGCGCGCAGATTGTCATGCTCCCGTTCCAGGCGCTCTAACCAGCGGACCGGACCCGGCGCGGTCAACGCGGGCTCGGCCTCGCGCGCCAGGGCGAGGAAGAAGGCGGCGTGGCGCTGGCGCGTCGCCCGTTCCTCGCCACGTTCGCGCAACTGTTCCAGGCCGAACTCGCGCACCAACTCTAGCATCCCCAGGCGGGTATCGGCCTCGTCGTCCCGCGCGGCCACGCCCTGCTCGTCGATCGGCGCGATCTCGGGGTGCAGCAGGCTGTGATCCGCCAATGCGCCGACCGCGTCGAGGACCGCATCGAGCGCGATCCCGTCGCCGGAGCAGACCGCCTCCGCCGCCGCGAGGGTGCAACCGCCCGCGAAGACCGCCAACCGCCGGAAGACCGCCGCCTGCTCGGGCGGCAGGAGATCGTGGCTCCAGGCGATCGTGGCGCGCATCGTCCGCTGCCGCGCCGGGAGGCCGGGGGCCGCGCCGCTCAGGAGGAGCAGCGGGGCGTCGAGCCGTTCGAGCAGCGCCGTCGGGGCGAGGAGGCGCAGGCGGGCGGCGGCGAGTTCGAGGGCGAGCGGCAACCCGGCGAGG
>DATCMP010000368.1:0-4131 GCA_036563365.1 Thermomicrobiales bacterium | reverse complement strand
ACAATCATTCTTGGCGATCCACGACCCGGTGCCGATCTTCGCCGAGCGGATCGGGCGTTCCGCCGATCTGCTGATGCAGCGCCTAAAACCCGGTCACCCGACCGCGCGCGTGGGCTGGTCGATGACCACCAACCCCGCCCTCAACCACGCCCCAGCGGTCACGCACGGGAGGCGGGAGGCCGATCCGGGCATCACCCCCGCTAATGCCGGTGCCCGTTGCTATCTCCGGGTGGAACGGCAGACATTATCGCGCCTGCCGACGACGCGCGGCGTCCTTTTCACGATCCACACCTATGTGACACCGCTCGCGGTCGTGATCCGGGACGAGCCGCAGGCGCGCGCGCAGCGGATCGCGGCGGTCCTCCGCACGATGCCGGAGGCCCTCCAACGCTATAAGGGGATCGATCGCTTCCGCGAACCCCTGCTGGCCTATTTGGACGGGCAAGGGCAGGGGCCGCTCGCCGCGATCCGCCAGGAACTCAGCTGAACTTCGCCTGCACCCGGCCAAAGCGGAGGAGATCCCCGGCGGTGAGCAACACCGGGCTGTTGATCCGCTTACCGTTGACGTAGGTGCCGTTGGTCGTCCCCAGATCGGTGACGAACCAGTCACCCGCTTCTTCGGTCAGTTGGGCGTGCCTCGCCGAGACGAAGTGATCATTGATGCAGACCGCACAGTCGGGATGTCGTCCGACCAAGGCACCGGGCTGGAGCCCGAAACTCGCCCCGGCGGGCAGGCCCAGGGACTGCGGATCGACGATCACGAGCCGGGGGGCGTCGGGGGTCGCCGACGAACCGTTCCGTGCCGCTACTGGGCGTTGCGGCACCCGTGCCTGCGCCATCTCCAGTTCGCGTACCCGTTCCGCGAGCACTTCCCGATCGCGCAGCAGGGGCTCCATTTCGGTGATCTGTTCGGTCAGACGCGCGATCTGGGCATGGGCCTCGGTCAGCTGCGCCGACAACGTCTCGACGGTCGCGTTGCGCTCGCGCAACATCTCGGCATGGGTGACAAAGCGCGCTTCATAGGTCTCGACCAGGGACTGCATCTTGAGGGCGTGTTCCGCCATCAACTGCTCGGTCGACGCGACATCCGTATCCGCATCACGCGACGCCATCGCGGGGTCGGAGTCCGCAATATCCGCCGCACCGGAGGCTGAAGCCGCGAAATCGAGGAAAGACGTTCGCGGCAGATCCTCATTGCTGACGGCCGAGGCGACGGGGGCGATCATCCAACTCTCGCGCGGCTCTTCCAACGAATCGAGCACCGCGACGCAGGAAGAAAAGCGCCGCTCCGGGTCCTTGTCGAGCGCTCGCAACAACGTCGATTCCGCCAGCAGGCTGACGTCGGGATTCAACGCCCGGGGTTTCGGTGGCATCGCGGTGATGTGTCTGGCGGCTACCGTGCGCGGCGTATCGGCGATCCCTTCAGCGCGAAACGGCGGCCGGCCGACCAGCGCCTCATAGAGGATAACCGCGAGGGCGTAACTATCAGTGCGCCCATCCAGCGGCAAGCCATGCGCCTGCTCGGGCGACAGGTATTCCGGTGTACCGTAATACCGACCGGTGGCGGCCATCAGCAAGCTGTTCCCGCGCGGGAACAGCTGCGCGACGCCGAGATCAACGAGCATCGTCGGTCCATCGTGTGGTAACAAGATATTGCCGGGCTTCACATCGCCATGAACCAGCCCCCGACTGTGGACGAAATCGAGCGCCTCGGCCACCGGATGCAGGTAACGAAGCGCTTCGGCGGCGCTCAGCGGCGCGACGAGCAGGCTACGCAGAGTCCGCCCGGCGACATAGGGGCGGACGATGAAGGCGTGGCCCGCATCGTAGGCATACTCGCTGTTCGCCAGCAGATGCGGATGCCGCACGGTGGTCAGCACCGCAGCCTGCGCTTGGAAGCGCTCGGTGAAATCGGGGGCGGCGCTCAAGTCGCGGTCGAACACGCGGATCGCGACGCGCCGCCCACCATCGCTGGCTTGATAGACGGAAGCGCGGTTCCCCCGACCGAGCAGCGCTTCGATCCGGTATGCCCCGAGCATCTTGCCGAGCAGCGTATCCTGCGTCGGAGTTCTTACCACCGAGCCCCCCACATGCTGAACCCCTGGATCACGATCCATCCCCTTGCCTGTCAGGCGGTCGGTCGACGAGCAAGCGCAGGAGGGCCGGAATCGCACCGAATACCGCTCCCTAGTATGGGCGACCATCGGGAGGGGATAAATAGCGCAATTGGCGTAGATCGGCGGGGCGGATCGTACCGAATTTCCCGGCGCACCAGGGACAAAAGTATCCCCCGCCGACGATGTGCCGAACGGGGGGCGGAAAATCGGGTGGCGATCAGCCGTGGCCGATCAAGATACCCGCGATGAGGACCAGCGCCCCGCCGAAGATGACCTGCACCACGGACAGAAAAAAGTTCATCTTGAAGTACCGGTAGCGGATAGCGGCGATGACCAGCAACTCGACCCCGACGATCAGATAGGCGAGATAGAGTGCGGCGGTCAGGTGCGGCAGTAAGAACGGCAAGGTGTGCAGGACGCCGCCGACGAACGTGGCCGCGCCGGTGATCAGGCCGCGCATGATCGGGTGTCCGCGACCGGTCAGCACCCCATCGTCCGACAGCCCCTCGGCAAAACCCATGCTGATCGCCGCGCCGACCGCCGCCGAAAGGCCGATCAGGAAGGCCACATGCGAACTACCGGTGGCGAAAGCGGCGGCGAAGATCGGGGCGAGTGTCGAAACGGAGCCGTCCATCAGCCCGACGAGCGCCGGTTGGACGACTTTCAGGACGAAGTTTTCTTCATCGCTGAAGCCATTCGTCGAGTCACCTTCCTGCCGCGCCGCCTTGGTGAACTCCGGTTGCTTCGTGCCCCACCAGCGCGTGATTACCGAAACCATCGCTCCCTCCCTATCCGGCGCACTACGACGCGGGACGCCGCGTGTCCACTTCCCCTCGAAATATAATACCTTATATAATAATGATTATCAAGTAGTAATGTGATACGAATAGCCTTGATTGTTACGGGCGAAGAACTGTGGTGATAGAGGCGGACGAACCAGGTGATCCTACGTCATCGCCAACGATTCCATCCCTCGTAGACGGGTCATTCGCCTGCCCCAATTGCGCCCGTCGCACACCCGAATGCCTCATCTGCGATACCGCGCACGGACAAGCGTCCGGCATCGCTGCGGTCGGGTACAATGAGACGATAGATTGATACGGCGATGGAAGGTGCGAGTACGGCAGTGACAGAACAAGAACCGATCGTGGCCCCGAAACTGAGCAAACGCGAGCGCGGGCGGCTGAAACAACGGCGCGAGGGCGATCCGCGCGAAGAAGTGACACTCACGGTGCAATCGATGGCGCATGGCGGAGCGGCCCTCGGGCGGGTCGAAGGGCGCGTCGGACTGATCGATTACGCGATCGCCGGCGAAGAGGTCCGCGCGGTCGTGCGGCGCGGCAAGCGCGACTACTTCGAGGCCGAAGCGTTCGAGGTCTTGCAGGCCGCGCCGGAGCGCGTGACGCCCCCTTGCCCCTACTTCGGGCCATGCGGCGGCTGCCAATGGCAACATATCGACTATGCCGCCCAGCTCCGTTTCAAGCGCGCGGTGGTGGAAGAGCAGCTGCGCCGGATCGGCGGGCTGGCGCTGGAGGTCGCGGCGGTCCATAGCGCCGGACCGTGGCACTACCGCCACAGCGCCGCGATCGCCCTCGGCCACGCGGCGGGCTTCCGCTCGCGCCATAGTCGCTGGGAGATCGAGATCCACGAATGTCTGATCAGCCATCCGGCGATCAGCAACCTGATGAACGACCTGAACGGCCTGATCGCGCGCGAAGAGATCGTGAACTTTCGCGGCAAGCTCTGGCTCGAAGTCAAAGTCGTCCACCCGACCGGTCGCGCCGACGAGCCAACAATCCAGGCGATCCTCAAAGGGATCGCGGGCGTCGACCCGGAAGGCAATGACGATATTCGGGCCGCACTGGAACGGATCGCCGCGTTGCCCAGCATCTGGAGCCTCGCCTTTCGCCGCGCCAAGGGCGGCACGGAGACGGTGAAGGGGCCGCTGAACGGCCCGGTGTTGGTGGCGGGACGCTCCTACCAGTTGCCCGCCGGTTCCTTCTTCCAAACAAAC
>DATCMP010000558.1:0-6304 GCA_036563365.1 Thermomicrobiales bacterium | reverse complement strand
CCGCGAGATGAAGAGGCCGAGGCCCATCCCACGCTGCGCCTCGGCGTAGCCGACGAGCGCGCCATCATGGACCCTGTGGAAGCGCCCGAAAATCGTCTCTAATTGGTCTGCGGCGATCCCGACACCCTCATCCCGCACGCGCACGAACGCCTCGCGCGCGGAGTGCGGATAAGGCCCGTGACCCGCCGTGTCAGACACCGCCCCGATATTAATCTCGATCCAGATGTTCCCCCCATCGGGCGAGTACCGAATTGCGTTCGTCAGTAAATTCACCACGATTTGCTCAATCCGCTCGCGGTCCCAATCTCCGATGATCTGGGCGGGTTCGGCGTTGAGCGTCATCGGATGGCGCGGCGACAGTTCGCCGAGTTGCGCGACGATCTCGCGCACGAGGAGCACCAAATCGAACGGTTGGCGGCGGAGTTGAAGTCGTCCCGCATCGAGCCGCGAGAGATCGAGCAGGGTATCGACCAACTCCCCCATCCGCCGCACTTGATTGTCGATCGTGGCGAGGTAGCGCGCGGCACGCGGGTCACTCAGTGTTTCCGCCGGGAGGCGCTGCCGGAGGAGTTGGGCATAACCACGCAGGGAGGTGAGCGGCGTCTTCAGCTCATGGGAAGCGATCGAGAGGAAATCGTCTTTGACCTGTTGCAGTCGACGAACCTCGGTGATGTCGTGGAAGACAACCACCGCCCCATCGATCCGCCCACCATGACCGCGAATCGGCGCACCGCTGACGCTGACCGGTACGACACGACCGGTCGCCGTCCTGACGCTGACCTCATAACCGGTGGTGATCTCCCCGGCCAGCGCCGCGAAGGTCGGGCCGCCATTGTTCCCCATCGAGGCACCGTTCGGGAGGCGCGTCTGCCAGGCTTCCCGCCGCTGATCGATCGTCAATGGCACCTCACCTTCGAAGAGCCGCGTCATCCCGGCATTCGACTGCACCAAATCGCCGCCTCGATCGAGGATCATCACCCCGTCCGGGATCGAGACGATGATGGCATTGAGGCGTTCGACCGTCTCCTGGAGTCGGATGTTCGCCCGCCGGACACGCCGGAAGGCATCACCGACCAGGGTCATCGCGCCATAGGTCACGCCGATCAGGATCAGCCGGGTCCAGTCGCTGCTAGCACCGAAAGCAAATGATTGTGCGGGCGCGACGAAGTAATACCAGACCAACAAAAATGAGGCGAGAGCGGTCGCGAATCCGGCGCGCCCACCCCAGCCGTAGGCGACACCGAGGATGAGCAAGATGAACAGGAGCGCCGGGTTGGGGATGACGAAGAGGGTCCGAGCGATGAATTGCACGATGCCGGTCAAGACAACGGCGCATCCCGCGCCGAATACGATCCCGATGGGTCGCCGCCAAAACCAGGTGGGGAGGCGACGGGTGAGTTCAGCCGCTCGCATCCATCCACCACCAATTCAGATACGCAGGGGCGAAATCCTGTCGGTTAACCTCGGGGCACATTGTAATGGCGAGCCCGAAAAGGGGCAAATGAACCTGGCGCGGGTGCCGAAAGATCCAAAAGCAGCGAGATAACGTACAGATAGTCGGGGAACCGAAGTCGTCACACCGTCGTTAAGATCGCGGCGCGCGGTTTCGACGGATCGCCCGACAATGGGATCGGCAAGGAGAGAAGGTAGATGGTGAACATCGGCAAATCCGGTAAAGGTATGGATTACCTGAAACGGTACTTGATCGAAGAGGAGATCGAGGAGTATCAGGAGAATCACATCTCGCGGCGCGAGATGATGCGGCGCGTCTTGATCATCACCGGCAGCGTGCCGATGACCGCCTCGATCCTGCTCGCGGCGGGCTGCGGCGCATCGGCGACCCCGACCACGGCCCCGGCTGTCGCGACCACCGCACCGACCACGGCCGCGCAGGCGACCACCGCCGCGACACGCGCGGCGACGACCGCGCCAGCTGCGGCCACCACGTCCGGCGCGGCCACCACCATCGCCACCGCCACCCGCGCCGCGAGCGCGACCGTCCCGGCGGCCGCCACGGCGACCCGTGGCGGGTCACCGGTCGCCAGTGCCACGCGCACCGCCTCCCCAGCCGGTGGTAGCAATGGCGTGACGATCTCTCCGACCGATCCGGCGATCGATGCCGGGGCGGTCCAGTTCCCCGGCCAGGGCGGTGTCGCCCTACTCGGCTATCTCTCGTCACCCAAGGCGGCGACAAAGGCCCCCGGCATCATCGTGATCCACGAGAACCGCGGCCTGACCGAGCATATCAAGGATATGACGCGGCGTTACGCCAAGAGCGGCTTCGTCGCGCTGGCGATCGATCTGATCTCCCGCCAGGGCGGCACCGAGAAGATCGCCGATCCGGCGCAAATCCCCAACATCCTCGGCCAGAGTGCCGATCGCGAGGCCCTCGTGCAAGATATGCTGAGCGCGGTCGCCTTCCTGAAGACGCAGCCGAAGTTCGCCGGGCCGAAGGCCGGTGTGGTCGGGTACTGCTTCGGCGGTGGGATGACCTGGCTCCTCGCGACGCGCAGCGCCGACATCGCGGCGGCTAACCCGTACTATGGCCCGCCGCCGGACCCGATCGCCAACGTGCAGAATATCGTCGGCCCGGTCCTCGCCTTCTACGGCGAAACCGACGCGCGGATCAACGCGAATATCCCCGCGATCGAAGCGGCGATGAAGCAGTACAACAAGACGTTCGAAGCGCGCATCTATCCTGGCGCCGGCCATGCCTTTAACAACGACACCGGCCAGGCGTTCAACGCCGCCGCGGCGCAGGATGCGTATCAGCGTTCGGTCGCCTTCTTCAATGCGAACCTCAAAGGCTGACGCGCCCGCAAGGCACTGAAGCACACGCGGGGCCGGAGTGACGAATTGCTCCGGCCCCGTTTTCGTTAAGCGTGATGATCCGCAACGGGCGGTAGGATTGCGGGCGTAGGCTGCGCCGTTCTATGCCGTGCAGGCGCTCCCTGGCGCAACCGTTCGTGGTGCGGTGCCCGCGTTTCAATCGCCTTCAAGCACCCGCCGCTGTTCGGCCATAACCACTTCCGTTAGCGTGCGTGCGCCGCGCGCCAGTTCGGGATGGGCCAGGCCGCCATAGCCGAGGACCAGCCCCTGCCGCGTTGCGGGGCCATAATAATACTCCGACAACGGGCCGACGACGACACCACGTTCGCGCGCCCCGCATACGATCCGGGCCATATCCAGCTCGGATGCCAGTTCCAAGCAAGCGTGCAAACCGGCGTCCAAGCCCAGCAGACGCGCGGGGCTGTTCGCGAGCTCGGTGATCGGGGCCAGGCACTCGCGGAGGATTCCCCTGCTCTCGGCGTAACGCCGCCGAGCGCGTCGGATATGACGCTCCAGTTGCCCGTCGGCGATCAACGCCAGGACGGCGCGTTGTACCGGCCAAGAGGTATGCCGATCAACGATCATTTTTAACGCCACGAGCCGGGCGCGCAGTGCGGGCGGTGCGACGATGTAACCGATTCGCAACGTCGGGGTCAGCGACTTCGCGAAGGTGCCGATGTAGACGACACGTCCCTCGCGATCGAGGCTGAGCAGGGCGGGGAGCGGCGGGGCATCGAAGCGAAACTCGCTGTCGTAGTCGTCCTCGACAATCAAGCTGTCTTGGATGCACGCCCACTCAAGCAAGGCCAAGCGTCGCGCGATCGGGAGCCGCCCGCCGAGCGGATACTGATGCGATGGGGTGACGCAGGCAAGGATCGGCGCGGACGCCCCGCGCGGCAACGCTTCGACGCACAGGCCGTCGCCGTCGACCGGCACGGGGATGATTTGCGCGCCGTGCGCCAGGATGATGTTGCGGGCAGCAAAATAGCCCGGCTCCTCGAAGGCCACCGCGTCGCCGGGCGCGACGGTGGCCCGCACGATCAGATCGAGCGCCTGCGCCGCTCCGGTGGTGATCACCACATCGTCAGGGCCGCAGGCGACACCGCGCGTCTGCCCGACCCACCGCGCCAGTGCCGCGCGAAGGGCGGGATCGCCCGCTGGATCGCTGTAACGATTCGGCGGCAGATCGTCGGTCGCGATGCGCCAGGCGCGCCGCCAGACTTCCGGTGGCAGGAGATCGAGCGCGGGGACACCGGGCCGAAACGAGATCACGCCCGGTTCATCATCACGCGGCAGGAACGCGGGGGCGTGCGGCGGGCCTTGTCGTTGCTGCCAGCGGTAGGTACTCACCGGGGCGTGGGAGATCGCGCGCGGCTGTGCGGGCAATGTCGCCTCGACATAGGTGCCAGAACCGTGACGACCGGCGATATAGCCCTCGGCGAACAGTTCATCGTAGGCGGCGACCACCACGTTGCGCGAGATCCCAAGGGATTGCGCCAGCGCCCGTGTCGCGGGGAGGCGCGTCCCCGGCGATAGGCTGCCGTTGAAGATCGCCGTGCGGAGCTGCGCGATCAATTGCCATTGCAACGACTCATCCGCAGCGCGATCGAGCGCGATCGGCAAGTCGAGGGCCGCCCCTTGCCCCGTCACAGCCACCTTCCCTCTTGATAGTACGCCGACCCTCTGATATCGCATCAGAGTGGTCCCCCTATCGTAGCCGCGATTGGCACTCGCGGCGCAACCACTTGCGCGGTAGTATAACGGTGGTCGCGTCGTAACCGACAGAGGGAGCAACCACCGAAGGAGCAGATCACGATGGCCGCAGAGAATACCAGCGCCCAATCCTCTTCGGAGCAGCTAAACCGACGGCATGCGACCCCCGCAGAGGCGCGGTCCTTACCGCTACCGGCGGGTAATCTCGCCGCGCCCGTCCTCGCGCACGGCTCGATGATCGTCGAGCATTACGCGCCGCGTGGTGTCGATACCCAGCATCCCCATACGCGCGATGAGTTATATGTCGTCATCGCGGGCACCGGATCGTTCGTCAACGGCGGCGAGCGACACCGGTTCGCGCCGGGCGATGTGCTCTTCGTCCCCGCGGGCGTCGTCCACCGGTTCGAGGAGTTTTCCGACGACTTCGCAACCTGGGTGATCTTCTACGGGCCGGAAGGCGGCGAGGCCAGCTAAACGGTCGCGATCAGCACGGGAGATGGACATCCATCGGTGTAGGCATGGGGGGCGACGATGTTCGATACCACCCGTCTGGGGCTCTTCTTCGCCGCCGCGCTTATCCTGGCGGCAACGCCCGGCCCGGGGATGCTGTATGTCCTGGCCCGCAGCGTCAGCGGCGGCCTCGGCGCGGGATTGGCATCCTCGGGTGGCACGGCGATCGGCGGCCTCTGCCACGTCATCGCGGCAGCCCTCGGCCTCTCGGCCCTCCTCGCGACCTCATCCGCCGCGTTCGCGGTGGTCAAGCTCGCCGGGGCGGCGTACCTGATCTATCTCGGCCTGCGCACACTGGTGACGCACGATGATCCCGCACTGACGACCGAAACGAATGGTGGCAGCGTGCGCGGGGCGTTCGGGCAAGGGATCGTCACCGAGCTCTTAAATCCGAAGACCGCCCTTTTCTTCCTGGCCTTCGTGCCGCAGTTCATCGTGCCAGGCGAACACGTTTTCGTGCAGTTCAGCGCCCTCGGCATCCTCGCGGTGGCGCTGAACACGAGCGCCGACCTCGTTGTCGCGATCCTCGCCGGGCCAATCGCCGCACGCCTGCGACGTAGCCCACGCCTACAACGGGGGCAGCGTTATGCCTCGGGCGGCGCTTTGATCGCACTCGGTATCTCGGCGGGCGTATCCGGCAAGAGCTAGGGCCTTCGGGGCTAATGGCGCGCCCCACCACCTCATCCTCTGCATCCTGCCCCGCACATCGCATATGATGCCGCTGCTGCGGCAGATGGTATCGCGAACAGGGCTGAGGGGGGATGCACGCATGAAGATCACCAAGGTCACCGCGCAAGCAGAGTCGCGTCGTCGGGCAACGCCAATCAACGATGCGCTGCAAGTCCTCGACACCAATGGTGCCTGCCGGATCACCGTGACGACGGATGAGGGAATCACCGGGCGCGGGGTCATTACCTTCGGTCGGCTTGATCGCGGCCCGGCGGTTCTCGCCAGCCTCATCGACGAGATCCTGGCCCCCGCGATCGTCGGCGACGACCCGACGCTGATCCGCGCGATCCGCGACAAGCTCTGGCGCGAGACCGACTATCACGGCACTGCCGGGCTGGCCTTGCTGGGGATCGCCGGGATCGACATCGCCCTCTGGGATCTCCTCGGGCAGGCGACGGGGCAGCCGGTCTGGCGACTGCTCGGCGCACAGCGCGATCGCGTGCCCGCCTATGCAATGGTCGGCTGGCTGAACTTCGACGTGCCGAAGCTGCAACAGATCTGCGCGCAGGCGATCACGCAAGGG
>DATCMP010000538.1:0-13004 GCA_036563365.1 Thermomicrobiales bacterium | reverse complement strand
CCGCGAGCCAGAGCCCTATCATTACGGGGCGGGCGCTTCCGTCGTCTGGGGCGGGTTGGGCGTCGTGCCGCCGCATCGCGTTCATCGATCGCTTATTTGTCGCGCAGGCGGGCGACGAGCGGGGCGAGTGCGTTCATGCTGCCCTCGGGCACGGTGAGGTAGGAGAGGCCCCACCGCTCGCGATATTCGCGCAGGCGGTCGGCGAGGGTGTCGACGGTGCCGAAGAGGGTGTGCGGCGAGGCGAGGACCGTCTCGATGCCGACCCCGGCGCGCTCGGCGATCGGCGCGGCCCCGGCGCGCGGGTCGTCGGTGACGGCACCGCCGAGGAGGGCGATATTCAGCTCGACATCCTCCCAGCGCAGCCCCGCCGCCTCGCGGATCAGGGTCGCCTTGCGCGCGACCGCCTCGGCGGCGATGTCGGCGCGATCGAGCCCGCCTTGCGGCAGGGCGCGCGGGTTGATCCCGACGATGCTGGCCTCGCGCGCGGCGAGGGTGAGGAGGCGCGGCCCGCCGCCGCCGATCAGGATCGGCGGGTGGGGGCGCTGGATCGGGCGCGGCAGCCCCGTGAGGTTCGTGACGCGGTAATGTGCGCCGCTGAAATGAATCGGCTCCTCCGCGAACAGCCCCTTGATGATCGTCAGCGCCTCGGCGAGGCGATCGATCCGCACCCCCGGCGACGCGAAGGGCAGCCCGACCGCCTCGTATTCGTCGCGCAGCCAGCCCGCGCCCAGCCCCAGCTCGAACCGCCCGCCCGAGAGGACGTCCAGGGTCGCGGCCTCCTTTGCCAACATGACCGGGTGGCGATAGTCGTTGGCGTAGACGAAGGTGCCGATCCGCAGCGCGAGCGTCGCCTCGGCGGCGGCGGCGAGGGCCGGGGTCGGGGAGAACTGCGCCCCGAAGTGATCGGCGAGGAGCCAGGTGTCGTAGCCGAGCGCCTCGGCGCGGTAGGCGCGGGCGACCCACTCATCGCGCGAGCCCATCCCGGACGCCTGGACACCGAAACGGAAAGTGCGAGGGATGGCCATGGGCGCTCCTTGGCGAGTAGTCGGCAGTCGGCAGTCGGCGGTAGATTGGTTCGCCGTTCGTATCGGTCGGCAGGGCCGTGCATATGATAGCGCGGTGGGACGGGGCGTGCGCGGGGAAAGGGCAAGCCCCGCTCCGATGGGGGGACCGGTGCGGGGCTTGGCGCTGGGAAGTGTCGGCTCCGCGCCCGCGCGCCGTGTCCCCGGGTGGAGATCTGGTGACACCGGCGGGCAGAGATTGCGGGCGGGTGCGCCAAGCGCTCCCCGGCGGTTGTTCGGGCACACAAACGGATGCCCGAGGGGTCAAAACCAGCGATCGTGACGGGAAAAAACGTGTTCGGCGACGGCGTACCGTCGCACTCATCAACCTCTCGAAACGGTTATCGCCCGCGCGCTTGGCTCAGGCTCGTTCGTGTTCTGCTGCTCAGTATAGGGCGCGTCCGGCGCGATCGCGTCGCGAGGGTGGGGGAATTCGCGGCGTTCTTTCCGGGGGGAGCGAGCTGTACGAAAGTACAGGCGAGGAAACAGTCACGTAGGCGAGTAGTCTGAGGTCCGGCGTGCGAATGCGACGGACAATTTGCCGTGCGCCGGGCGATGCCGATTTGTTCTCCGCGCTGGAACCGACCACCGTGCAAGGCCCTCCGGGCGATGCGTTCCACCGGTTCGTGGGCGCTGATACGGCCATACCATTGTGCCGTCACGATCGCCCGTCAACGACGGTGGTTCGTTGCTCAGCATGATGTGGGCAGCGCCCGCCATTCGTCTTCCGCCACTCGTCTTCGAGGATGGCGTAGATTTGCTCGTCCCACCAGCGGCCTTTGTAGTGGGCGACTTCGCGCAGGTGCGCCTCGCGACGCAGGCCGAGCTTCATCAGGACGTGCGCGGAGGCGGCGTTATCGGCGACGCAGGAGGCCCAGACGCGGTGCAGGCCGAGTTCGGTGAAGCCGAAGGCGAGGATGGCGCCGGCGGCCTCGGTGGCGTAGCCGCGTCCCCATCGGTCGGGGGCGAGTTCGTAGCCGATGTCGCCGACGCGCGCCCCTGGGGCGGCGAGGCGGATGCCGCAGTTGCCGATCATCTGGCCGTCGGCCCTGGTGGTGACGGCGAGCTGGAACTTGTGGCGCGGCCGGGCGGCCTGTTGATCGAGGAAGATTTGCACGAAGTCGCGCGCCTCGCCGGCGGTGCGCCCCGCCCACTGGTAGTAGCGCAGATAGCGCGGGTCGGACTGGTAGGCGAGGGTCGCCGCCCAGTCGCTTGCGACGAACTCGCGCAGGATGAGCCGTTCGGTTTCGAGCCGCATCGGTGGTGCTCCTGGTATTGTTGGGGCTGACCTCTTCCCGCCGCTGCGGCTGCGCTCTTCTCCGACGTGGGGAGGGTGGGGAGCACACGCCCATTGGTATGTGGGGTACACCTGGGCGCGAGTGGCGGGCCAGGGATGTGACGTTCTCCGATACTGGATGCGTGCGGAAAGCCGCTGCCCCATCCGCTGCCTCATCCGAGTTCGCCAATGCCATTAGCCGTCAGTCACCCCCCGACAGTACGAAACGGTGATACCCTGGCGCGTGTAAATCCGGTAGGATACAGATGTCCCGCGACCACTCGACGCGGGCGACAGTCAGAAGCGTACCACTCGCGACTGCGAGGAGATAACTGTGAATAGGCGGCCACCGGCATTCCTCTTCGTGGCCTTGCTCGCGCTCCTCTTACTCCCGGCATGCAGTTCCGCCACCCCCACCGCGACCCGCCCGCCCGCGCAGACCCTCCGCATCATCGCCGGTTCGGAGAATCAGACCCTCGAACCGCTCCTGCAAGAGTATGCCCGACGATCTAACCTGACGCTCGAACTGACCTATAAAGGGTCTGTCGACATCATGCTCGAATTGGAGCGCGGGTCCGCGATCCCGTACGACGCTGTCTGGCCCGCGAACAGCCTCTGGCTCGCGCTGGGCGACAGGCAGGGGGTGGTCAAGGCGCAGGAGAGTATCTGGCGTTCGCCGGTCGTCTTCGGCGTCAAGAAGTCGGTTGCCGACCGGCTCGGCTGGGTCGGGCGCGATGTGACCGTCAACGATCTGCTGGCCGCGTCGGAGTCGGGCCAGTTGCGTTTCATGATGAGCAGCGCCACGCAATCGAACTCCGGGGCGTCGGCCTATATCGGCTTCCTCTATGCCTTCGCGGGGCGACCGGAAGTGCTGACCTCCGACAATCTGAAAGACCAGGGCGTCCGCGACAAGGTGAAGCGGATTCTCGGCGCGGTGAACCGCACCGCCGGGAGTTCGGGCTGGTTGAAAGACCTCTTCCTGGACCAGTACGGCGGCTACGACGCGATGGTCAACTACGAGGCGCTGGTCATCGAGGCGAATGGGGTGCTCACCACGAGCGGGCGCGAACCGCTCTATGCCGTCTATCCGGTCGATGGCCTGGCGATCGCCGATGCGCCGCTCGGCTTCGTCAACAAGGGCGACGCGCGGAAGGAAGAGGCGTTCCGCAACCTCCAGGCGTTCCTGCTGACGCCCGAGACGCAGAACCGCATCCTGGCGTTGGGGCGGCGCGTCGGCCCGTTGGGACTGAATTCCGCACAGGTCGATCGCAACGTCTTCCGGCCCGAATGGGGGATCGATGTGGCGCGGACGATCACGCCGATCCGCTTCCCAGCGCCCGCCGTGACGCGCGAGGCGCTGACCCTCTACCAGACCGCCTTCCGCAAGCCGAGCCTGACGATCTACTGCCTCGACTTCTCCGGCAGCATGAAGGGGCAGCGGGAACAGGATATGAAGACGGCGATGCGCCTCCTGCTCGACCAGGGACAGGCGGCCACCTACCTGTTACAGGCGTCGCCCGACGACATCACGGTCGTGATCCCGTTCGACGACAAGTTGCGCCAGGAATGGACCGTTGTCGGCGACGATCCGCAAGCGCTGAACGACCTCATCGCGAAGATCATTCAGGGCCAGGTCGGTGGCGGCACCGACATCTATTCGCCCGCGAGTCGCGCCCTGGAGATCATCAAGAGCAAGCAGTATGAGGACTACGCCAGCGCGGTCATCCTCCTGACCGATGGCGAGTCGAATACCGGCCAAAAACTCCCCGACTTGCAGCGCCAGTACAGCAAGCTCGGTTTCAGCAACCTGCCGATCTACTCGATCCTCTTCGGCGAGGCGTCATCGAAGCAGTTACAGGAGATCGCCACCTTGACGAGCGGGCGGGTCTTCGACGGGAAGAAGAACTTGATCGACGCATTCCGCGAGGCGAAGGGATATAACTGAGATGCGCGGGCTCGTGCGAGATACCGCCCCATGAAACTCGGCAGGCTGCTGCGGAACACCGACGTGCTGGCGGGGCTCGGCGCCGTCTTGCTGCTGCTGCTCTGCGTCTTCCTCCTGCAAGTGAGCCTGCCGCTCAGTATCGGGCTGGCGGTGGCGGTCTATGTGGGGCTGCGGCTGGCACTGCCGCAGGGGAATCCGCACGAGGGGGCCGAGCGGCTGGCGGCGACCCTGGCGCGTTGCGGCGAGCGGGTGACGGCGATCGGGCAGTTCGCCGGTTGGGCCGGGTTCGCCGGGAAGCCGGAGGTGCGCGACCGGCTGTTGGCGATCGCCCGGGTCGCCAAGCGGATCCTGACCGCGATCACGCAGGATCCGAACAAGCAAGGGGTGGCGCAGCAGTTCCTCGATGAGTATCTGGACCCGATCACCAGCGTCCTCAGCAACTATGTGCGGCTGGCCGGGCGTGACCTCGCTCTGGCGCGCGACGAACTCGCGGCGCTGGAAGCCGAGACGTTGCCGCTGATCGAACGACGGTTAACCACCCTCTACGAGCAGATCCACAGCGCGGACCTCGCTGCGCTCGAACTCGACACCAAGATGCTCGAATACACCCTGCAACCGATCTCGATGGCGACCGGGGAGACCCAACTCGACCCGGCGGATTTGCCCACGGCCCCCGAGCCGGGGTCGCGGCGGCGGGCCACGGCGTCGCAGGGAGACGCGCTAAAGGAGCAAGCCGGGTGAACGCCAAACTGTCGCGCTCGATCGGGCTGGCGCTGCTGATGATCGTCGCGGTCGTGCTGGTCGCCCTGCGGCTGCCCCCGATCCGCAACGGTGGCAGCGGGGGCGCAGTCGCCCCCGAGCAGATCACCGTGCGCGGGACGATCGGCAGCGAGAAGGCGAACCTCCTCGATGATCCCGAGATCAGGAAGATCCTGCGCGACACCTACGGGCTGACCGTCGATTATCGCAAGGCCGGGTCGTTGCAAATCGCGCAGGGGGGCACGACCGGGCAGGATTTCGTCTGGCCGAGCGGGCAGTACCCGAAAGAGGTCTACGAGCGCGATCATGGTGCGCCGACCAAATCGGACGTGACGTTCAGCTCGCCGATCGTGATGTACGCCTGGGCACCGGTGACGCAGGCGCTGATCGGGGCGGGGATCGCCGAGCAGATCGACGGCACGACTTACGTGGACATGGCGAAGCTGCTGGCGACGATGACCGACGGGAAGAGCTGGCGCGAGATCGGGCTGCCGCAGGTCGGCGGGAGGGTGCTGGTCTACACGACCGACCCGACGAAGAGTAATTCGGGCAACCTCTTCGCCGGGTTGCTCGCCAACACCCTCAACGGCGGGGCTGTGGTGGACGAGACGACGCTCGGGGCGGTACTGCCGGGGGTGACGGGCTTTTACGGTCGGTTGGGCTACACGACCGATAGCTCCGGTTTCCTCTTCGATCAGTTCCTGTCGCAAGGGATCGGGGCGTACCCGATCATCGTCGGCTACGAGAATCAGTTGATCGAGTACAGCGTGGAGCATCCCGAACTGCGCGAGGTGCTGCTGAAACAGATCAATATCCTCTATCCCCGCCCGACCACCTGGGCGACGCACACGATGATGGCGCTGAATCCGAACGGCGTCCGTCTGCTCGACGCGCTGAAGGACCCGACGATCCAGAAACTCGCCTGGGAGCGGCACGGCTTCCGCACGGGGCTGATCGGCGTGCAGAACGACCCGGCGGTCTTGGGGGTGGTCGGGGTGCCGCGCACGAGCGTGCAGACGGCGCAGCCGATCCCGCGCGCCGGGGTGATGGATCGGATCGTCCAGGGTCTGGGCGGGCCGTAGGGGTCGGGGGTGTGAGTCGTGAGTCGTGAGTCGTGAGTCGTGAGACGAAGTAGCCGACAGTCGGCAGTGCGGGGCTACTTGGGGGCGAGGGCTGGTGGGAGCGGGCCGAGCGGGGCTAGGATGGCGCGTAGCTCGTCGATGATGACCGCCCAGGCGTCGGTGCGTGGGTTGATGATGTCGAAGTGATCGGCACCGGGGACGGCGCGGAAATGCGCCGGATCGCCCGCGCTAGCGGCGGCGGCGGCGTAGTCGCGGCTGATCGCGATCGGCACGATGTCATCGTCCTGGCCGTGGACGAGCGCCTGCGGGAGGCCGAGCGGCAGCAGCAGCGCCGGATCGGCGACAGCGTAACGTTCGGGGACGCTCTCCGGCGTGCCGCCGAGCAATTCGGTGATCACGTCGTTGCTGAGTTTGCGCCGCCAGCCCTCGGTGAGGTCGGCCACCCCCGCCTGACTGATCACCCCGGCGAGCGGCAGCACGTTGGGTCCGGTCAGATCGGCCCATTCGCCGTCGCCGAGTGCGCCGATCGGGGCGCGGCGGCGCGCGGCGAGCCAGAGGGCCAGATGCCCACCCGCCGAGTGGCCGATCGTGACGACGCGCATGAGATCGAGGTGGTGTTCGGGCGCGAGAGCGCGCAACCGTTCGGCGGCGGCGGCGACATCGCGGAAGGTGCCCGGCCAACCGCCACCGGGATCGCCGAGGCGGCGGTACTCGATATTCCAGGAGGCGACGCCGCGCCGGGCGAGGTCGTCGCCCAAGCCGTCCATCAGGTCGAGCCCGTACCGCGCCCGCCAGTACCCGCCATGCACGAGGATAACAACCGGGTGCGGCCCGGCGCCGCTCGGCGTCCGTAGATCGCCGAAGCCGGTCGGCACCGGGCCGTAGCGGAACCGTTGCGGCGTCGGGGCCATGCCACCTCCTGCGGCGTCGATGAGGACACGCTCGGCCATCGGATAATGGTCCTGGGTGTGGGGTAGCGGCGACTAAGGCAGCGGCGAATTTGGACGTATCGCGGGCGATCATTATTCCTTTTGGGGGATTCAAGCGCCCGCCTCACCCACTCCTGGTTATTGTCCTCGTCCTGCCGCGCGGCACGATGACCGCGCGGCAGGACTGAGGCCGTAACGGAGGGAGGGGTCCGCTACGACCGCGGCTGATCCTGCGACTTCTCTACCGCCGTGTCGTACGCCTTGGCGACATCGGCCTCTTCTTTAGCCCGCTTGTCGCGGGCCTTCTGGGCGGCTTCCTCGGCCTTGGCGATCTGCGCGCGAGACTTTTCGGCGTCCTCCCGGGCCTTGCGTACATTGGCCTCGGCCTTGGCCGCGTCGCGGTTCGCCTTGGCGGCCTCCTCGCGCTCCTTCTTCAGCTTCTCGGCGGCTTCCTCCGCCGGGGTCTTCTCGCGCTTGCGATCGGCGAACTTGCCGGTGAGCGCCGTCGGATCCTTGACGGCAACGCGGAAGAGGCGCTGCAACCGCTCGGTTTCGAGCACTTCGGCTTCCTCGCCTGCGCGTTTGGCTTCCTCGGCGCGGTCCTGTAGCTCGGCCTTCAGTTCGTCGCCGTTCTGCGGGGCGAGCAGGACCGACACCGCCGTGCCGACCGCCGCCCCTACGATCAATCCGCTGCCGAAGCGCAGCGTGCGTCGTGCAAAGCCCATGGTTTCCTCCTTGGCTAGTCGTGAGTCGTGGGTCGAGAGTCGTGAGAGGGTTCGCTGCTGGCTATGTGGTTTCTATCGGCACCATCTTCTCACGACTCTCGACCCACGACTGCTCCCCGTAGCGCTTGCCACGGGCGACATAGTGGGCCGCGCCGGTGCGCCCGTGCGCGGCGGCGCCATCGTCGAGTTCGCGGGCGACCTTGCCCGGTACGCCGAGGATCAGGGCGCGGGCCGGGAAAGCTTTGCCCTCGCTGACCAGGGCATTGGCCCCGACGACCGACTCCGCGCCGATCGAGGAGCCGTTGAGCAGCGTCGCGCCCATCCCGATCAGCGCGCCGTCGCCGACCTTCGCGCCGTGGACGATCGCGCCGTGGCCGATCGTCACGTCCTCGCCGACGACCGTCGGGAAGCCGATGTCCGCGTGGACCACCGCATTATCCTGGACGTTGCTGCGCGCCCCGATGGTGATCGCCTCGTCGTCGCCGCGCAACACCGCGCCGAACCAGACACTGGCCTCCGCGCCGATCGTCACGTCGCCGATCAGCGTGGCGTTCGGCGCGAGATAGGCGTCGGGTGCTACGGTCGGCGTCTTGCCGTTGTAGGGCAGGATGAGTGCCATGATTCCCTCCGAGTCGTGAGTCGTGAGTCGTGAGTCGTGAGAGCTCGCTGATGCGGGTAAGCCTATTGCCCAACGGTTATCTTCTCACGACTCACCTCTATCACTATCGCGTCGCCTTGCGCGCCACCGCTACAGATGGCGGCAAGGCCGCGCCCGCCGCCGCGACGGCGCAATTCGTAGGCCAGGGTGGCGATCAGGCGCGCGCCGCTCGCGCCGATCGGGTGGCCGAGGGCGATCGCGCCCCCGTTGACATTAACGCGGTCGAGATCGGCGTCGGCCAGGCCGAGGCGGCGGGCGGCGATGATCGCGACGTTGGCGAACGCCTCGTTGATCTCGAAGAGATCGATGTCGCGGATCGTCAGCCCAGCCTTGTCGAGGGCGCGCTGCGCGGCCAGCGCCGGAGTATACGCCAGATACGGGACATCGCAGGCGGCGGTGGCGTGGGCGATGATCCGGGCCAACGGCGTCAGCTCACGCGCCTGCGCCCAACGCTCGCCGACCACGACCATCGCGCCAGCGCCGTCATTGATACCGGGGGCGTTGCCGGCGGTCACCGTACCGTCGTCGCAAAAGGCTGGCGCGAGCCGGGCGAGCGCGTCGAGCGACGTATCGGCGCGCGGCGACTCGTCGCGCTCGACGATCGTCGGGCCGCGCCGTCCCGGCACCTCGACCGCGACGATCTCCTCGGCGAAACGCCCGGCCTCGATCGCCGCGACCGCGCGCTGATGCGAGCGCAACGCCCAGCGATCCTGCTCGTCGCGCGTAACCCTTTCCTCCGCCGCGACGTTGCCGCCGTGGACCCCCATGTGGACCCCCGCGACCGCGCAGGTGAGGCCGTCGTGGACCAGCGCATCGACGATGGTGCCGTCGCCGAGTCGCTGGCCGAAGCGTCCCCCAGGCAGGAGGTAAGGCGCGTTGGACATACTCTCCATCCCGCCCGCGACGATGACGCCGTACTCGCCCGCCCGCACCAGCACGTCGGCGAGGGTGACGGCGCGCATCCCGCTGCCGCAGACCCGATTGAGGGTATCGGCGGTGACGGCGGCGGGGAGCCCCGCCTGGAAACCGGCCTGCCGCGCGGGGATCTGCCCCGCCCCGGCCTGGACGACCTGGCCGAGCAGCAGATGCTCGACCTCCTGCGGCGCGATCCCCGCGCGGCGGATCGCCTCCGCGACGACGATCCCGCCGAGGTCGGTCGCGGCGACGCCGGACAAGCCGCCGCCGAACTTGCCGAAGGGGGTGCGGCAAGCCCCGAGGATGACGCTCCGTTCGCGTTGCGCTGGCATCGACATGACGGCTGCCTTTTCGCTACCCCGACCGCCAATTTGGCATGGGGGCGGTGTGATTGGGCTGTAGTATACGCTGAACGGCGCGCATCGGGTGATACCGAACGAAACAGGAGACACGGAGATGGGGAGGGGCGGGGAGGGGGCGGGGAGGGGGGAAGTACGAACTACGAACGACGAAGTGCGAAGTGGCTATGCCCCACCCACCCAATTCTGGGGGGCGAGTGTATAACGGCACCGGGGCTTTACTTGGAGCCACCGCCTTAAAACACGCTCTCACCCCGAGAATTGGGGGCGGAGGGCGCGCCCACGCCGATTACACTCGCTGCCTCGTTGCGCGATAATGCGCGTCAGGAGCGACGTGGTAATTGCGGTGAGGAGGAATCGTGAGCGATCTGGACCTGACGGCGAATCGCGATGCGAGCGGGATCGCCGACGCCGATTTCCGGCAACTCGGCGAGCGGGTGCTGGCGGCGATGGGACGGCTGAAGATTCCGGGTGTGGCGGTCGGGTTGCTGCGCGAGGGGGAGGAGCAGACGGCGGGCTTCGGGATCACCAATGTCGAAGCCCCGGTGCCGGTCGATCCGCACACCCTCTTCCAGATCGGCTCGATCACCAAGACGATCACCGGGACGGTGGCGCTACGGTTGGTCGAGCAGGGGAAGCTGGACCTCGATGTGCCGGTCCGCACCTATCTGCCGGAACTGACGATGACCGATGAGCACGCGGCGGCGAACGTGACGCTGCGCCATCTCTTCAGCCACACCGCCGGGTGGCTCGGCGATTATTTCGACGACACCGGCTCGGGCGACGACGCGCTGGCAGCGATTGTAGGGCGGATGGCGACGTTACCGCAGTGGACGCCGCTCGGCGAGGTCTTTTCATACAGCAACGCGAGCTTCTATCTCGCCGGTCGGGTGATCGAGGTCGTCGCGGGCAAGCCGTATGAGGCGGTCGTGCAGGAACTGATCCTCGACCCGCTGGGGATGGACGAGGCGTTCTTCTTCGCGCACGACTGCATCAGTCGGCGCGTGGCGGTGGGGCATACGACCGGCGGTGCAACCCCCGCCGTGGCACGTCCGTGGGCGCTGGCGCGGGCGGCGAACCCGGTCGGCGGGCTTTCGGCCAGCGTCCGCTCGATGTTGCGCTACGCGCGCTTCCAGATCGGCGACGGCACCGCGCCGGATGGGACACGACTGCTGCAACGCGCCTCGCTGGATGTGATGCAGACGCCGGTCGCCGCGGCGGGTAGCGGGGCGGGGGCGGTGGGGATCACCTGGATGATCAAGCCGCTCAGCGGCGTCGGCACGGTGCGTCACAGCGGCGGCACCAACGGGCAGACCTCGATCTTCATCCTGGTCCCGGAGCGCCGGTTCGCGCTGACGATCCTGACCAATGCCGATCGTGGCGGCGAACTCTGCCAGGAGGTCGCGGCCTGGGCGCTCGATCACTATTGCGGGATCGCCGAGGCCCCGTTCGCCGCGCGCGCGATGACGGCGGAGGGGCTGGCCCCCTATGTCGGGATCTATCGCGCGGCGTTGAACGATTCCGCGATCACGATCGCGGACGGCCATCTGGTCCTCCAGTCGATCCCCAAGGGTGGTTTCCCGCTGCGGGACACGCCGCCGGGGCCGACCCCGCCGCCGACCCGCCTCGACCTCGGCCCGGATGACACGATCATCGCGCTCGATCCGCCGTTCAAGGGGACGCGCGGCGAGTTCCTGCGCGGCGAAGGCGGCGCGATCGAATGGGTGCGGATCGGCAGTCGGATCGCGAAGCGCGAGGGTTGAACGCTGTGGGCCGGTTGCCGTAGGGCGGCGCTGGTGTCCCTGGCACATCCGACGAGGAGGTGGCCCCGCGCACTGTGGGAAGTGCGCGGGGCCACTTCGTGTTGACGCCCGGTGTTGACGCCTGCATTGATCCCTGACCCGTTCGATGAGTTTAGGTGTTCCGTTATCGTCGCGACGCCGCAAGGCGCACGCTTGTCAGCGGCCTGCCGACTCGCGACACTTCGCCCTGCCCTGCGCTTTTCTCACCCCGCCGCGCCGCTGCGCTGATCCCGCAAGACGGTCGCCTCATGGGACTTTTGGGCTAACGGTGGCCCACGTTCTGCGAGTGCAGCCGGTAATGGGTCGGGCATGGGATCGGACAAGGAGGTTGTCATGGACAATACCGCGTGGTTAAGGCAAACGTTGATCGGCACGGCGATCATCGACGTGACCGGGCAAACCTATACGATCACCGATGTGGCGGAAGATGGCATCATGGTGGAGGCCAGCGGTGCGGCTACCGGTCGTCTGCTGACCATGAGCGAGATCGTGACGACGGTCCACCTCTGGGCGCAACTCGGTCGCGCGCCGAGCCCCGCGGAATTGCGGCAGGCGTGTATCGGCGCGGAGCATGCCCTCTATCTCGCCCCCTTGGTGCGGACGCTGCGCTCGGTCCCGCAGATTCGAACCTGGGCGTCGTCGTCGGCGCGCGCGGATTTGTTCATGCTGGATATGGCCGACGCCGCCGACTGAGCGGTTACGCAACGGCTCAAGTCCGCGATGAAGGCCAGCGAGACTGCCCGAACGCACCAAAAGGTGCTCCACTGTGGGCAGTCTCGCTGGCCTTCGCGCGTCACCGTGCCAAACGGTCCCCCGACGCCGTATGTCGCCGTGCGTCAGCCGCGCATGAGATCGACGCCACGCACCGTGAGCCGGACGCGGGCGAAGCCGACGCTGGCGAGTTGGTCGGGGCGAATATAGTAGTGCTCGTTCTTCCAACGCTCCGTCTCGACCTGGATGAGTCCGATTGGCAGCACGCAGGCGACTATCCCCAGGCGCTCGTTGAATGCGTCGTAGACCGCCATGCCTGGTGCAACGAATGCGAGTAGCCCTTCCTCATGCGCTGGTTGTGCAACCATCCAGTACCTCCCGAGGTGGGTACTACGTATGACCAATAGACAGACTATCGGCCTGTCATAGAGGTGCATACGTATCGAGCGTGAGAATGGATCACATCTCCTTGCGGATCAGGGATGTGGATGGCGGGATCGCGCCGACGCGACCCTCGCCCCTGATGCCAACGAAACGTTCCCATAGGCTCGTTGCCCCACCTCGGCGGCGGGTTGTGCAGCACGACGCGTACTCGTGCGGCGTAGGATGGGGGCGAGCGCCTTCGCCGTGGACTGAGCGTGGCGCGCGACGTGTCGATACTGCGCGGATATGCGCGGCTCTCCTGTTTGTCAGCAATGTTTGAGCGCCGGGATGGGGGTGTGCGCCAGAACCCGAGGGGGGAAGGGGTTGTGTGGTTTTCTCTCAACTGTCACTGTCGCCTT
>DATCMP010000530.1:0-24376 GCA_036563365.1 Thermomicrobiales bacterium | reverse complement strand
GCTCGCTACACGCTCCCTGCGGTCCCCAGGGAGACTGCTACGGCGTCTCTCGCCCGCGCACAGTCCGCGAGAACACGATAGCGAGTAGACCAACGGCGATTGCCACCAACCCACGTTGCACCGTCTTGTTGCCGCGCACTTCCGCCTCCCCGGTCGCGGGGTGGAGGATCAGGCTCGCCAGCGACGCCAGCAATGCCGTGCCGGGTTGAGAGAAGGGCCGTTGCGCGACGGCCAGAACGGTCGTCGGATCGTCACGGTCGAGCGCGCCGAAGCCGCGATAGCGATAACGATTGCGGGCGAGATCGAAACGCACGATATTTTGCGGGGCATCTTCCGGCGCGGGGTAACTGGGATCGTAGACCTGAACCGTCGCGCTGTCATCGTCGGTCTGCTGGAAGGCGTAAGGGACGATGGTGTGGCCCTGCGTGACGAGGCGACGAAGAATTTCCGGCCATCTGCGCGGCGACCATGCCCAACGCGCGATCCCGATGTCGAACGCGACGGTGCTACAGCCATTAGCAAGCACCTGATCCCGGAAACGCCGGAAAGAGCGAGCGCTATCTGGCGTGAGAAACTGCGCCCCAGCGGCGAGCAATGCGGCATCGGTCAGTTGCCGCCCGTGCCAGATTTGCACCACCTCGCGCACCCGCTCGGCGGGCGGATGCTCACCGGTGAGGCTGCAACCGAGGGCGAAGCGCGCCATCCCGGTGCAGAGCCCGCCCCACCCCGCGCATCGGTCCCCGAGGCCAGGAAGACAATGTCGCGGTACAGCCCGCGAAAAAAGGCCCCGGGCAAGATCGCGCCGCCGCGCCGGTAGGTGCGCTCGAAGAGATCGCGTCGTGGCTCGATCTCACCGAGATCGGCGGTGGAGTTGCGGAAGGGCGGGATGTCGCGCACCGGATCGAACGAGCTACGCCCCCGCAACTCGATCGCGAGCGGGTGTTCGATCGTAGCAACCGTCTCCACCCCCCGTAGGAGGTCGCAGCGAGCGACCTGACGGCAAGAAGCTGGCGTACCGGCGGGAATGATCTGCCAGGTCAGCGTTTCCCCGGCGGCATCGAGCCGCTGCAACGGATCATCGGGTGCCTGCCAACCGAGCGGCGGCAGGAGTCGCGCGGCATCGGCGGTGGGGTAGTGCTGACGCAGGGCGGACACCGACAGGCTGAGGGTCACCCTGGCGGGCGTATAGCGAAAGAGACCATCCTGCTCGTTGCTGTAGAGCAACGGGCTCGCGTCGAGAGAGTCGGTGAGGGGCGGCAAGGTCACAACCGGTGCGTTCATCGTCGCCTCCTGCTACTGGCGACCCAACCAGCCCACGCTTCCAATCTTCTCATTATCACCGTGCAGCAAGAGCAACGCACCGAAGCAAGACAAGTGATGGTTCTCGTCGGCACAGCGATAGGGCAAGGGAAGAAGGTGGGGCGGCTTTGCAGCCGCCCCACCGGAGATCGATGTCGCTGAAAGCCGCAGCTTAGCGGTCGCGCAGACGCCGGATAAACGGCGGGAACTCGTACTCGTCGCCGCGCTGACCGGGAGCCTGCGGGCGCTCGATTCCCCGATCGGGGAGGGGGGGCTGGTTGCGCTCGGGGCGCTCCTGCCGCTCGGGCGGGGACATCTGCGGGCGGGCAGGCGGCAGGTTGGTGCCGAAGCCGGCCGAGAACGGCTGGTTGAAGCCGGTGCCACCGCGCCCGGCCGGGCCGCCGCTGCCGATCGAGCGGACCTTGCCGCGACCTTCCTCGAAGCCGGTCGCGATCAGTGTGATCTGGACGTCCTCGCCCATCGACTCGTCGATCGTCGCGCCGAAGATGATGTTGGCATCCGGGTCGGCCGCTTCGGCGATAACGCGCGCCGCCTCGTCGAGTTCGACCATCCCGAGGTTCATACCACCGGTGACGTTGTAGAGGACGCCGGTCGCGCCATCGATCGAGATCTCCAGTAACGGGCTCTCGATCGCCATCCGCGCCGCATCGACCATCCGCGATTCGCCGGAGCCGCGACCGATCGCCATCAATGCCGAGCCCGCCTCTTGCATGATGCTCTTCACGTCGGCGAAGTCGAGGTTGATGATCCCGGTCTTGGTGATCAGATCCGAGATCCCCTGGATACCCTGTCGGAGCACATCATCGGCATGGCGGAACGCTTCGAGAAACGGTGTATTCTTGTCGACCAGTTGGAGCAACCGCTGATTGGGGATGGTGATCAGCGTGTCGACATGCTCTTTCAACATCGCGATCCCCTGCTCGGCGATCGCCTTACGTCGGTTCCCCTCGAAGTCGAACGGCTTCGTCACGACACCGACCGTCAGCGCGCCGACCTCGCGGGCGATCTGGGCGATGATCGGGGAAGCACCGGTGCCGGTGCCGCCACCCATCCCGGCGGTGACGAAGATCATGTCGGCACCGCGCAACGAGTCGAACAACGCCTCGCTGCTCTCCTCCGCCGCCTTCGAGCCGACTTGCGGGTTGCCGCCCGCGCCGAGTCCCTTGGTCAGCTTGTCGCCGATCCGCAATGAGACCGGGGAGCGGGAGTGGACGAGTGCCTGGGCGTCGGTGTTCACCGTGATGAACTCGACCCCCTGAACACCGGCCTCGATCATCCGGTTGACCGCGTTGCTCCCGCCGCCCCCGACGCCGATAACCTTGATGTGTGCGAAATTCTCGATGTCGCCGAACGAGAACGACGATCCATACATGCGCGGCCCTCCTGACACAACTTTACTCCCTACTCTCTTGCTCACGCGACGCCTCCAGTGCGCCCGGGATCGTGAACACGGTCTCGTGGCCGACCCTCGTGCCGTAACGCTTTCATGGCAACAACTCGCGCAGCCAGTTGGTCAGCCCGCCGGACGAACGTCGTCGTTCGCGGGCGGCACGCCCGGTACGCCGTTGCGGCTGCACCGCCCGTTGCCGCACCAAACCCCACTGCGCCAAGCCGACTGCGGCGGCAAAGGCCGGGCCACTGAGGGAGTCACCCAACCCGGCCAAACGTCGCGGTGTTCCAATCCGCGCTCGCACCCCGACGACCTGGCGCGTTAAATCGGCGATCTCCGGCAAAAGCGCCGTGCCACCGGTGAGCACGATCCCGCCCGGCAACGCACCATCGTACCCGCACTCGCGCAACTCCTTCCGCACCAGCGTCAGCAATTGCTCCAACCGCGCTTCGATGACCTCATGCGCGACCCGCAGGGAAACCTGCTGTAGCGCCCCATCGAACCCTTCGACGTCGAGGCGATCGGCAGTGCCCTCACCGTGACCATCAGGAACGCCGGGGAGCGGCATCGCCCGCCCGGCGGTAATTTTCAGTTGCTCGGCGGCCTCGAACGGCACCTGCAAGACGATCGAGAGATCGTTCGTCAGGTGATTGCCGCCGATCGGCAGGACCGCCGTGTGCCAGGCGGCATTCTCAACGAAGATGGCGATGTCGGTCGTACCGGCCCCGATATCGACCAACGCGACACCCATCGCGCGCTCGGCGGGCGTCAGCGCTGCATCAGCCGCCGCCAGCGGCTCCGGCACCAATTCGTCGAGCGCGATCCCGGCCCGTTCCATCACGGTGGTGACATTGCGAATCGCGGTGGCGGAGCCGCTGATGATGTGGGCCTCCACCTCCAGACGTGTCCCCATCATCCCGAGCGGATCGGCGACACCATCCTGTCCATCCAAAGTGTACGTGCGCGGCAAGACGTGGAGGACTTCGCTGGCTGTCATCGTGGGCGTGGCGCTGGCGGCGGCGAGCACCCGAGAGATTTCGTTCGGCGTGATCTCGGGCTGCTGGCGTGGCAAGGCGACCACACCACGTCCGTTGATTGCGTGGAGATGGGCACCAGAGATACCGACATAGGCAGAGAGGATACGGTATCCCGAGTTGCGCTCCGCGCGCTCGATCGCCCGCGCCACCGTGGCCGAAGCCTCATCGAGGTCGGTGACGACCCCTTTCGCCATCCCGAGTGCCGGGCATAATCCGACGCCCACGATGGCAGTCCGCCCATCCGCGAGGGATTCGGCGACGATCACGCAGGCTTTACTGGTCCCTAGATCGACCGCGACGACCGCGTGACCGCTTGGCATCCGGTCGCCCTCGCTTTCGACATCAGCGCCGACTCGCACTCATCATCAGAGTCGCGCGCCCACACTTACACCCACTCATAGTATAGCACGAACAGATGTACGGTTGGTTGCGCTCGCACCCTAGTGTCCGTACACATTGTAACGGACACCTTGCGCCCGGTCAACCACCAACCGATCGCAATATGCCGCACAGATCGCCTGTCTATCCCGCCGAGGGTTAAGCTCAAATCATTGCAGATAAAATTGAGCGGGTGGGAATCACCCCGACCCGCCCTTTATCCATGCTGAGGGACGATCGTTTACGGCTGTTTCGCCGGGAAGAACGGCCGATCGGGATCGGTCACATTCAGGATCGACCAACTCTGCTCAGTGCGGATGATTTCGCCCGCTACCGAGAGTTTCTCTTCCAGTCGTGCGCTGCCCCCGACGACGATGCTGCGCCCACCACCGGCACCCGCACTCCCCGGGGTGATGATCGTGAGACCAGTCGTTGGCGCATACTCGATCTTGCCGACCGTCACCCCATACTCCGAGGCCCGTCGCCCGATCGTGAGTGCGGCCTGGAGCACCGTCGTATCGACCCGCCCGCCGACGGTCGGTGAATCACCTTCACGCACGACGATCTGGGGCAACGTCTGACTGGTCTCGACGGGGGGATTCTTGGCGATCACGAAGCCACCGTTGTCGAGCAGATAACGCTCCTCGCCCAATTGCCAGATGAGCGCCGGTTGCCGCTCGACCAGACGTACCACAAGGCGATCGGGCAATTCGCCCCAGATTTGGACCTCATGCACCGTTGGCAAGGTCACCAAGCGCGCGGCGGCCACCTGCGGCTCGACCGTGAAGATGTTGTGGCCGCTCACGCCGAGCGCGGTGGTGATCGTATCCTGGGGGGTCAATACCGCGCCGGCCAAGTCGACCCGCCGGATCTGCAACGATCCGGCGGTGAGCAGATAGGCAACCGTCCCGCCACAGAGCAGAGCACCCAGCAATGCCGCCAGTTGACCGCTGGCCCAGAGAGCATGGAAGCGATCGGCGCGCTTCGCGGTCGGCTTAGCGGCGATCGCCTGCGCGCCACTGACACGTCGGGCGGGCGCACGTCGGGGAGCCGGACGCGCAGCGGCGGCAGATTTCTTGTCTCTACCGGCGACCGGGGTAGCGCCGCTTCGGCGTCGGGTCTCGGTATTAGCCATAACGCTCATCATCCACCCATACCACAACAACACCAGGGGTGAAGCGTGGCAGGGATACCGCACGGAAACCGCCTGGACTAACGGTGAGGAATCGCAACAACGCGGGAAGCGGCATCACAGCCGATCCTGCTTCTCCGCGTGCCGCTCAACCGCTAGCTCGATCAGCCGCTCGACCAACTGCGCGAACGGCAGGCCGCTCGCCTCCCACATCTTGGGGTATTGGCTGATCGCGGTGAAACCGGGGATCGTGTTGATCTCGTTCAGGATGATCCGATCGGTGCCCCGTTCGAGGAAAAAATCGACGCGCGCCATCCCCGCACAGTCGATCGCGCGGTAGGCCCGGATCGCCAGCGCCCGCAGCGCATCCGCCTTCTCGCCCGGGATACGCGCGGGCAAGGTGAACCGCGCTCCATCCTCATCGACGTACTTGGCGGCATAATCGTAGAACTCGCCGGTCGGCTCGATCTCGCTGATCGCCGAGGCGATCGGATCGTCGTTGCCCAGGACGCTAACCTCCAACTCGCGCGCATCGATCCCCGCCTCGATCACGATCTTGCGATCGTACCGCGCCGCCAGATCGATCCCCGCGACGAGGTCACCCGCGCTCTTGACCTTGGTGATCCCGACGCTCGATCCCATGTTGGCAGGCTTAATGAAGCAGGGGAAGCCGAGTTCCTGCGCGATTCGCTCCTCGATCGCCGCAGGATCGCGCGCCCAGTCACGCGTCAGGATAGCGATCCAAGGTGCTTGCGGGATACCCGCCTGCGCGAGGACAACCTTCGTCAGCGCCTTGTCCATCGCCACCGCCGAAGCGAGCACCCCCGCGCCGACATACGGGACATCGGCCAATTCGAGCATCCCCTGCACGGTCCCGTCTTCGCCGCGCGGCCCGTGCAGCACCGGGAAGACGACATCGATCGGCCCGGCCTCGCGGCCAGCGGCGAAGATCGGCGGCGTTGCCGTAGCCTGTGTAACTAGCGCAGCGGAGGCTGCCTCCTCAGCGGCACCGGCACGCCCTTCTAAGCGGGCGAGTTCAGACCCAGCCTCCAGTTGCATCATCGGGTCGCCATCGGCAAGCCAGCGTCCCTCGCGCGTAATGCCGAACGGCACGACCTCGTAGCGATCCGGGTCGAGCGCGGCCATGACCGCCCGTGCCGAACGCAACGACACATCATGTTCGCCCGACTTCCCCCCGAAGATCACGCCAACGCGGATTTTGCGACCACCCATATCCCTACCTCATTGCTGGTGCCAGTCGAGAGCGAAGCACGAAGTACGAAGCACGAAGTACGAAGTGGCGGAGTGCGGTTCCCTACTTCGTACTTCGTGCTTCGTGCTTCGTACTTACCCCTTCACGCCATTCGCCGATAAATTCGACTTCGGTTTCCAGACGGATACCCGTGCCTGCGAAAACCGCCCCTTGCGCGTGGCGGATGACCGCCCGCACATCGGCGGCGCGGGCCTTGCCGACGCTGACATTGACGATGAAGTTGGCGTGCAATGGCGAAATCTGCACCCCACCGACCTGATAGCCTTTCAGACCAGCCCGCTCGATCAGCAGGCCCGCATAGGTGCCGGGCGGATTCTTGAAGATCGACCCGGCGCAAGGTTGGCGCGGCTGATGCTCCTTCCGCCAGGCGGCGTGCTCATCGGCCAGCGCGAGCAGCGTAGCGCGATCGCCACGCTGTAGCCGTAGGGTCACGGCGACAACAACGGTGCCAGCGGGGCGTTCGGCGGGATCCGGCGAGCGCAGGACGGTGTGGCGATAGCGCGCCCGGAGCCAGGAACGCTCGTGGGTCCGCTCAATACCATCCGGCCCCATAACCGTCACCGACTCGATGTTGTCGATCATCTCCGTGCCGTGCGCGCCCGCGTTATTCGCAACCGCCCCCCCGACGGTGCCGGGCAACCCGACCGCCCAATCGAGCCCGGACCAGCCCTGCTCGCAGCACCACCGCGCGATCCCGGAGAGCATCCGCTCCGCCGGGACGCGAATGCGGACGGTGTCGCCATCGTCCAAAATCTCGACCGGGGTCCGCACCGCGCGGAAGGAGATCGCCAGCCCCCGGATACCCAGGTCGGCACAGATCAGGTTACTGCCGCCGCCGATGATCGTCACCGGCAATCTGGCTTCGCGCGCCCAGGCCAGTGCCGCGCCGAGCGACGCCGCATCAGCCGGGCGCGCCAGGAAATCTGCCGGACCACCGATGCGAAAGCTGGTATACCGCGCCACCGGTTCATCGCGCAGGATCTGCAACTCGGCGGGGGGATCGGCGTCGGCGATCGGTTCCCAGGAAGGATCGAGGGTATCCTCACCCCGCTGTTGCGGCGCGGTGGGGTCAATCTCGTAGGGCATCGAGCACCATCGTTCCGATCTCGGTCACATCCCCCGCCCCCAGCGTCAGGACCACCGCCCCGGCAGCGAGGCGACCGGCGCGATACTCGGCCAGCAGCGCCGCAGCAGCATCGGCGGGGCGCGCGACACGCAACGGGGTCGGCTGCGCCGGCAAGAGCGCCAGAATATCGTCGGCACTCACGCCGAGGGTATCGGTCTCGCGCGCCGCGTAGATGTCGAGCAGCACGATGCGCTCGGCCTCGGCGAGCGATGCGGCGAACTCGCGCAGGAGGAGCTTCGTGCGCGAATAGGTGTGCGGCTGGAAGACCGCCCACAGCGGTCGCCCCGGATACCGCTCGTGCGCCGCCCGCACGTTCACCGCGACTTCCGTCGGGTGATGCGCGTAATCATCGACGAACGTGATGCCGTGGGCCTCGCCCTTCAGTTCGAAGCGGCGACCGGTGCCGGTGAACCCGGCCAGCGAAGCCGCCGCAACCTCCGGGGCAATCCCTACTGCGGCGGCGGCGGCGAGAGCCGCAAGGGCATTACGGCGATTGTGCTCGCCCGGTACACCGAGGGTAAGGCGGGCGACTTCTGCCCCAGCACGGAGAACGGTATCATCAGACCCGGTGGCCGCGATCCGCCAATCGGCTCCCACCGCACGCCCGTATGTCACGACCGTGACGTCCGCCGCCGTGAGGATCGCCGGGAGCAGCGCGACACAGCCGGGATCATCGGCGGAGATCACGATCGTGCCGCCCGGTTGCACCTGCGCCAGGAACGCCAGGTAGGCCGCGCGCATCTCCCCGAAGGTCGGATAAATATCGGGGTGATCGTGCTCGATGTTGGTGACGATCGCCACGCGCGGGAAGAGTTGCAGGAAGGAGCGATCGTACTCGTCGGCCTCCACCACCACCAGATCACCGCCACCGGGCCGCGCGTTCGTCCCAAAATCCTGCAGGATTGCGCCGACGAAGAAGGAGGGGTCATGCCCGGCATCAATGCAAATCTTCGCCAGCATCGCGCTCGTGGTCGACTTGCCATGCGTCCCGGCGACCGCCAGCCCCTCGCGCGCATTGGCGATCAACCCGAGCAACGCCGCCCGCTTCACCGTCGGCGTCCCCGCCGCCAGCGCCGCCGCCAGCTCGGGGTTCGTCTCCCGCACCGCCGCGCTGTAGACAACCAGATCGGCCCCGGCAACCGCGTCAGCCCGATGCCCGATCGTCACCGCAATCCCCTCGGCGATCAGTGCCGCAGTCACCGGGGAGGCGGCGGCATCGCTACCGGTTACGCGATAGCCCCAACGTGCCAGCACGCGCGCCAGGGCGCTCGTCCCGATCCCACCGATCCCGATGATATGGATCCGTGCCCCAATGGGCGGGAGCGCCGAACCAATTGCGGGCAGCAAAGCGTGGTTATTTTGGATTCGCTCAACCATTTGTGACTCATCCATTTTTCTTATTTTGGCTTATTGATAACGCGCGTGGCGACACGCGCGCTCGTCAATAGAAAGACAAAGATAATGATAACAACCAGGATGCCAAGAACTCCCGGCCAGGACGCGAGAAGGTTATTGGCTGTCGGGGTGCCGAAAACAATCTCCGCACCATCGAATGATGGTATAACCAAGCGGATACTACCATCCTCTCCGCGTATAGCGAGGAAATTGCTAGCGAGCCAGGTAATGACCAGTGCAAGATTGAAGCTGCCCAGCAAGATCGCCAGGATTTTCCAAAGGAACCCGCCTCGCTCACCCTTGCCGAGCAACTGGCCAAGCGCATAAGCTAGAGCGACAAAGATAAGAAACGCGAGCAGCTGCGCTAGGGGACGCGCGGTTCCCTCGAAACGGAAAGCTGGACCACCAGTATCACGTCCGAGCAACGCCTGACCAGCTCGCTGGAAGGCGGCGATCAGACGCTCCAAGGTTGGGAGTAGAACCGTCTCAGGACGGGACACAACCAGGAGCGTCACGATTAGAGCGGCAGCAGTCCAACCTTCATCTTTCCAACCACGATACAGGCCGATCCGAGCACCACAAAGAATGATCGGTAACAGGACGATCAAGGGTGGGATAACGAGTGTCGGCATCGGTTACCTCCCAGGGTAGGTCAGCGTCTCTGGCTCCGGGCGCGGAGCGGGGCGACGCACAGCGGTAGGGCGATGTCGCGTGCGCCTATCTTTTGTCGCGGTACGCGGGGGGCCACCCGGAACACTCGCCGCCTGCTCCTCATTCGTCTGGCGCGAGATATTGATCAGCACGCCGGTGATCCCCATGACAACCATCAACGAGGTGCCGCCGTAGGAGACGAACGGCAGTGGCACACCGGTGAAGGGGATCGTGGTGGTGATCCCGCCGATATTGATCATCGCCTGGAAGACGATCCAGGAGACGATCCCCGTCGCCAGCAACGCCCCGAACGGGTCCGGGGCGCGGAACGCGACGCGGTAGCCACGGATCGCCAGCATCAGGAACAGGGCCAGCAAACAGGCACAGCCGATGAAGCCCAACTCCTCGCCAACCACCGCGAAGATCGCGTCGGTGTGCGCCGCAGGGAGCCAACCGTACTTCAAACGACTCGCTCCCAACCCCACGCCGAACAGCCCGCCCGAGCCGAACGAAAGTCGCGCCTGGATCAGCTGCCAGCCCCCGGCCATCGTCCATAGTTCCTCTTCCGGGCGTAAGAAGAGCATCAGCCGGTCGCGACGGTAGGAGGCGGAAAAGGCGAGGGCGACGAAAGCGAAGACGCCGCTGCCGAGAAAAAGCCCGAACTGCTTCAGATTAGCCCCGGCAACCAGCAGCATCGTGATCCCGATGATCGCCAACAACGAGGAGGTGCCGAGATCAGGTTCGAGCATCACCAGGAAGATCATCCCCCCTAAAATGACCGCGAACGGGATGATGCCGGTGCGCCAGTTCTGCAAACGCAAGCCGCGTTGCGTCAGCCAATCGGCGATGTAGAGGACGAGCGCGGCCTTCGCCACCTCGCTCGGCTGGAACTGCGGTAGCGGCCCGAGATTGAGCCAGCGCCGCGCGCCGACTTCCGAGCCGACGCCGATGTGCGGCACCAGCACCAGGATCAGCGAGATGATCGAGCCGATCAGCACCGGGATCGAATAACGCCGCCAGAAATGGTAATCGACCCGTGATACCAGGAAGCACGCCAACCCGCCGATCGCCACCCACAACGCCTGCTTCTGCAGATAGGCGAACGAACCGCCACCATCCGGGAGGTTGATCGCAAAGGTGGCGCTGAAGATGATCACCGTGCCGAAGACGACCAGCGCGACCAGCGTCGTGATCAACCAGTAATCCGGCGCGTGCATCACGATGGCCGGCAACGCCGGACGCGCGGCAGCGCGACGACCCGCTGTCGGTGCCGCCGGTCGCTGTCCCGCCACCCGTGTATCGCGAAAGCGACGTTCCGCGTCCCCTACTCCGGCGGTCATTAGCGGCCCTCCCCGGTCTGAACGGCGCTGCGGGTGACCGCAGCGCGAAAGGCGTCCCCGCGGTGGAACTCGTTACGGAACATCCCGAATGAGGCACAGGCGGGGGACAGCAGCACGGCATCGCCCGACACGGCAAGCGCGGTCGCCGCATCGACCGCCGCGTCCATACTCTCGACCGGGCCATGCAGCCGCACCGGATCGAGTCCCGCGCGCAGCAATTCATCAGTCAGGCGCGGCGTCGAGTCGCCGCGCAACGTGACGATCATCTTCACGCGTGGGGCGACCACCGCGGCGAAATCGGCGAAGTCGGTGTGCTTTTCCGAGCCGCCTGCGATCAGGATCGTCGGTTTGGTCATCGCGGCGACGGCAGCGGCGGCGGCGGCAGGGGCCGTGGCGGTCGTGTCATTGATATACTCGACGCCCGCGATCTCGCCAAGCGATTCCATCCGGTCCTTCACCCCGGTGAAACCGGCCAGCCCGGCCTCGATCGCCGCGAACGGCGCACCGAGCGCCAGGGCCGCCAGCCCCGCCGCCAGTGCATTGAGCGCATTGTGCTCCCCCGCCAGGCGCAGCCCGCCGCGCGACGCGGCGTACTCAACCCCACCGAAACGCCAACGGAGTTGCCCGGCGGCGAGCCACGCGCCGTCACCACCGCCATCGCTCAGGCCGAACGGCAGGATTCGCGCCGGAGTGTCGGCCCTGAACGCCCAGATACGCGCGTCATCGCGATTGAGGATGGCGAAGTCATGCCCGCCTTGTTCCTGCACGATCCCGCGCTTCGCGTCGGCGTATGATTCCATCGTGGCGTAGCGGTTGAGATGATCGGGCGAGAGGTTGGTCGCCACCGCGATGTGCGGGCTCAGGCCGTATTCGGCCATCCCTTCCAACTGCCAGCTCGACAGCTCGATCACCACCGGCGTGGTCGGCGTGACACTCGGCAACTGTTCCAGCGCCGATACCCCCATGTTGCCCGCAACGACGGCATCCGGCTTCCACGCGGTCAACATCGCCGCGCAGAGGCTGGTCGTCGTCGTTTTCCCCTTCGTGCCGGTGATGCCGATGATCGGCGCGGGGCAGAGGCGGAAGAACAGGCTCATCTCCATCTCGATCGCCACGCCAGCGGCCCGCGCCGCCGCCAGCAACGGCGACTCGCGCGGCACAGCCGGGTTGCGGACGACGAGATCGGTGTCGGTGAAATCGGACTCGCGGTGTTCGCCGAGGACATAGCGGATCGGCAGATCGTCGAGTTCGCGTAGCGGCGCGGCCAGTTGCTCGGCGTCGCGGAGATCGGTCACCGTCACCTTCGCGCCCTGCTGCGCCAAAAAACGGGCCACGCCGAGGCCGCCACCGTGGACCCCGAGGCCCATCACCAGCGCCCGCTTCCCGGCGAATGCCGACCCTAGCTGCCCTTGTCCGCTCATGTCACCGCTCTCCCGCCAACCGCTCGATCACCGCGCAGGGCGATAAGGAGCCATTCTGTACGTACAGGATTGTAGCCCGATCGGGCAGTGCCGCGCAACTCGTATATACCAGCCGGGAGCAGGAGCGCGATGGTGTAAAGGGTGCCGTAATGCTCGCTAAGGCACGGCAAAGCCGTTGTCATTATGACAACGTGAGAAGGGCATAATCTGGATTTCCCGACTGTCATTATCGCATTACAGCAGGGCCAGCGCGACGCCGAACAACCCTGCCATCATCCCTACCAGCCAGAAACGCATCGTCACCTGCGTCTCGGACCAGCCGATCAGCTCGAAGTGATGATGGATCGGGCTCATCTTGAAGAGACGGCGACCACCGGTGAGCTTGAAGTAGCCGACCTGCAAGATCACCGAGAGCGCTTCCATCACGAAGATCAACCCAACGACCGGCAAGAGGAACCATTGCCCGGTCATGAACGCCGCCGTGGCGAGTGAGGCACCGACCGCCAGCGAGCCGGTATCCCCCATGAAGACCTGGGCGGGGTGCGCGTTGTGCCAGAGGAAGCCGAGCAGCGCGCCGACCATGATGAAGCAAAAGGTCACGACCCCGACCTGCCCCTGGATATAGGCGATGATCCCGTAGGAGACGAAGGCGATCGCGCCGGTGCCGCCCGCCAGGGTATCCAGGCCGTCGGTCAAGTTCACCGCATGGGCGGTGCCCATGATCCCGAGGATCGCGATCGGGATATAAGCAATCCCGATATCGAAGCGCCCTAACACCGGGATATTGGCGTGGTGCAGCCCGAGCGGGCCGTAGAGGATCACGGCGGCGACCGCCGCGAAGAGGAAGAGCCAGGCGAACTTAAACCGCGCCGTCATCCCATCGGCGCGACGACCGCCGACGAGACTGAGCCGATCATCGACCGCGCCGAGAAAGCCGCAACAGAGCAGGACACCGAGCGGCAGGAGCATCGAGAGGCGATCGTAGAGATTGAAGATCAGGGTCAGGACAAAAGCGGTGAGGGTAAAGATGATCCCACCCATGGTCGGCGTGCCGGTTTTTGTCTGGATGTGGCTCTGTGGCCCGTCGATCCGCACCTGCTTGCCGACCTTCTTGGCACGCAGCAAAGCGATGATATAACGCCCGCTGAACGTCGCCAGCGCGAAGCCGAGCCCGGCGATCGTCAGCGAGTAGGCCATATTCCAGTTCGGGCGATCGGCGGGGATCTGGAACCAGAAGTCGAGCGGCAACAGGAGCGTCATCAGCGCACCTCTCGCAGCGCGGCGACGACATCTTCGAGGGCGAGCCCGCGCGACCCCTTGATCAGCACCGCATCACCGTCGCGCAACGCCGCCGTCAATGCCACCACCACATCTTCCTTCCGCTCGAACTGCTCGATCTTCCCGGGAGCAAGGCCGTGTGTGATCGCCTCATCGGCGATGATGCGGGCGCGCTGGCCGATCGTCAGCAGGCCGTCGGCCACCCGCGCCACCTCGCGCCCGACGATCCGGTGCGCTTCTTCTTCATAGCTCCCCAACTCCAGCATGTCGCCGAGGACGGCCAACCGTCGCCGCGCGGGGGTCTGCGCCAGAATACCGAGCGCCGCCAGGGCCGAAACCGGTGCGGCGTTATAACTATCATCGATGATGGTCGAGCCGTTGAGGCCGGGCACGACCAGCAGGCGGGTCGCGTCATGCGGCAACTGCAACCCGGCCACGACCTCGGCAAACGCGAGGCCGAGCGTCAGGCCGATCGCCGCCGCCGCCAGCGCCGTGTAGACGCTGTGCGCCCCGAGGAGCGGCGCACGATCGAGTCGCCGCTCCTCGCCCTGCCAGTGCAGGGTGAAGCTCAACCCGGCAAGGCCATGATCAACGAGGTCGGTGGCGCGGAGGTCGCAGTCACCGCCATACCCGTAGGTCAGGATGCGCGCGGAGGTTAACGCGGCCATCGCGCTGACCCGCGGATCATCGCCGTTGAGGATCGCGGTGCCGTCAGGTGGCAACGCCGCGATCAGCTCGCCCTTCGCGCGCGCGATACCATCCTGCGAACCCATCCGCTCCAAATGGGTGTGGCCGACATTCGTCACGACGCCGATCGTCGGGTGCGCTATCGTCGCCAGCGACGATATTTCGCCGGGACCGAAAGTGCCCATCTCCAGCACGGCGACATCCGTCTCCGGGCCGATCAGCAGCACGCTCAGCGGCAGGCCGAATTCGTTGTTGTAGCTTTTGGGGCTCTTGAGGACATTCAGGCGGGTGCCGAGCAGCCCAGCCGTCAGCTCCTTGGTACTCGACTTGCCGACGCTGCCGGTAATTCCGACGATCGGGATGGGGAATTTTCGCCGCCAATGTTCGGCCAGCGCCCCGAGGGCCACGAGGGTGTCGTCGACTTCGATCAGGATCAGGTCGGGCGCGGTGTCGGCGAATTCAGCGGCCCGCCCGCGCGCCACGATCGCGGCGGTCGCCCCTTGTGCGGCGGCGGCGGGGACGAAACGATGACCGTCGTGGACCTCGCCCCGGATCGCGACGAACAGGTCGCCCGGTGTGATCGCCCGCGAGTCGATCCGCACCTGTCCGAACGCGACCGGCTCACCGACCGCAGCATACAATGCCCCACCCGTGCCGGTGAGCACATCCCCTAATTCGATCATTGGCTTAACCCCGGCGTAGTTGCCCCTCCGGCCGCACCCCCCCGCGCGGCGTGCCTATTGTAGCGGATCACCGGGCGGCGGGGGGGTGATCGCAAAGGCAATCCGCTCCCTGTTGCCTGGTCATAGCGTCCGTCCGTCGCGCCATCCCCCCATCCTTGCGGGCGCTTGCGCGTGGGCGGGATGAGTTGCGCGAGGTGCCGGTCGAGGTGGAGCACCTTACGGCCGCTTGCGCGTCGGCGGGATACCGTAGAGGGTGAAGAGGTCGAGCAGGATATCGCGCACCGGCGGACCCGCGATATGGCCGCCGAGGGGGTCTTTCTTCGGACGATCGATCTTGACCAGCACGGCGAAGCGCGGATTTTCCGCCGGGCCGATCCCGATCAACGAACCGATTGTCTGGTCATCCGGCTCGTAGCCGCCGCCCGGCGCGGGAATCTGCGCCGTACCACTCTTCGAGCCGACCGCGTAGCCCGAGAGTCCGACATAGGGGAAGCTGACATTATCGACCACGTCAGTCATCATCCCCACGACCTCTTTCGAAACCTGTGGCGAGATGACCTGCCGGATCACCTGCGGCTCGTTCGTCCGTACAACCCGCCCATCCTGCCGCAACTCTTTGACGACGAACGGTCGCATCAGCTTGCCGCCATTGGCGACCGCCGCCACCGCCGTCAGCATCTGGATCGGCGTCACGGTGATCCCTTGCCCAAAGGCGTTGGTCGAGAGGTTGATCGGTCGCCAATCCGGGTTCGACGGCCAGTTGACGATCCCGGCTTCCTCGCCGGGGAGGTCGATACCGGTCGGCGAGCCGATCCCGAAATCGCGCAGCTTGGCGTAAAAGTTGTCGGGGCCGGTTTCGCGGGCGATCCAGGCCGAGCCGAGGTTGCTCGAATGTTGCAAGATCTCGCTCATCGACTCGTGGCCGTAGGTCGCGCCGTAGAGGTTGGTAATCTTGTATTTGTCGATCGTCAGGGAGCCCGGGGCATCGTAGAAGACCGACCTCGGCGTGATCGCCCCCGCCTCCAAGCCAGCGGCCATCGTGATGACCTTCATCGTCGAACCCGGCTCGTAGAGGGCGTTGACGGCGGGATTACTGAACGCGGCGGGATCGAAACCTGAGAACGCATTCGGATCGAACGAGGGGCGATTCGCCATCGCCAGGATCGCCCCGGTCTGCACATCCATCACGATGACGGTGCCACCGGTCGCGCTCTGGTCGCGGATGACCTGGTCGAGTTGCTGCTCGGCGAGGCGTTGCACCGAGGCGTCGATCGTCAGGGTCGCGTCGAGCCCGTCCACAGCCGGTTCCAACTCATGCTGACCGATGGCGATGACATTCCCAGCCACGTCATATTCCGCGCGTACCCGCCCCGCTGTCCCACCAATTTCGGCGTTGTATTGCTGCTCGATCCCATAACTCCCGTCGAGATCCCAATTGGCGAAGCCGAGGAGTTGGGCCGCGAAGTCACCGTTCGGATAAACCCGCTGCGGCTCCGGGGTCAAGTAGATGCAATGCGCCTGCTCTTTCATGCAAGGCAGTTGCAACGCGCGCACCTGTTCCGACTGGGTCGGCGACAGGCGGCGCTTCAGGAGCATCCATTTCCCCCCGGCATTGCGCGTATCGCGCAGGCGACCGGCGATCGTATTCGGGTCCATCCCGAGTGGCCCGGCCAGCGCCAGCGCCAATCCGCTGTCCTGGGCATCGGTCATCGCGCCTGTGGCGTCGGTCAACTGGGTCAGATCGATCTCCAGCCGATCCATCTGGATCGTCGAGGCCAACACCATCCCGGTGCTGTCGGTGATCGTCCCGCGTCGCGCCGGGACCGCCCGATCGCCCAGCCGTTCATCAAGCGCCTCTTGCTCCAGGGCTGCGCCGCGCAGCACCTGGAACGTCACGAGGCTTTTGCCGATCAACCCCATGAACACGACGAATGCCAGCAAGATGAAATAAACCCGTTTTCGCGGAATATCGCTCACGCTCGCTCCTTTCATCCCCCGGACTCGGCCACGTCAGTGAGGTCGCAGTAGCCCCGCACCTTCGCGCCAAGGCGCGCGGGGCCGACAGGACAACCACGAACGGTTGCCCGACACGTCGAGATGTGCCGACCGGCGCTGGGCGAACGCGACTATTACTCCGCCGCTCGGGCCACGCCGACGCCGACGATACGATTCCACAGGCGATCGAGCAGGGTGAGTGGTGCCGGCGCTGTAGCGGCAGCGGCGGGATTGACGCGCGGGCGTTGCGCGGTGACGAAGCGGATCTGCGGCGCGGCAAGCTTCGCGCTGCCAGCGGTAGCGGTGACGCTCGACTGTGGGGCGGCGGTGACAGTACCCAACGGCTTCGCGGCCCCGGCGACCGACTGCATCTTGTATTCGGTCGCGGCGATATCGTTCGCGCGGTTGAGGGTGCGCTCCGCATCGAGCCGGTATTGCAGCAGCTGGTTCTCGCGATCGAGCTTCGCCTGCTGCTGTTGCAAAGCCGAGAGGCGATAACCATAGCGGGCGACGTGGCTGATTTGGGTGATATAGATCAGCCCGAGGATACTCAACGCCAGGATGACCACGGCGAAGAACCCGGCGCGGCCAGAGCGGAGCGCGAGCCGTCGCGCCGCCGCGATCCCGGTCCCCATCGCACCAACAGGATGGACCGTAGCGGCTCGCCGCGTGCGTCCCGCTGCCTGCCCGGCCACGGGACGGGGCGGGGACGACCGCTGCGACGCAGTCGGTGCGGGTCGCGCGATAACCGGGGCCTCGGCGGCACGTTGTGGCGGGGTCGCGCCGCGCAGATCGAATGTCGTACTCATGGCAACCTTTCCGCAACCCGCAAGATCGCGCTGCGACTGCGCGGGTTCTCCGCTACCTCGGCCTCACTCGGTCGGATCCCTTTGCGCGTCACCAGCCGCAACGTGGCGTGATGGTCGCAGACACAGACCGGCAACTGCGGCGGGCAGATACAGTCAGTCGCTTCCCGCCGCATGAAAAGCTTGACGATCCGGTCTTCGAGCGAGTGGAAGGCGATGATCGCCAACCGCCCACCCGGCGCAAGAACGGTCAACGCGCCGATCAACGCCTCTTCCAGGACCGCGAGTTCGCGGTTCGCCGCGATCCGTAACGCCTGAAAGGTCCGGGTGGCCGGGTGGATCCGCTCACGCCCCGCGCCTGAGGAGGCCACCGCCCGCGCGACGATCGCCGCGAGCGCGCCGGTCGTCTCGATCGGGGCGCGTTCGCGCTCACGCACGATCGCCCGCGCGATCCGTCGCGCCCAGCGTTCCTCGCCGTAGAGGAAGATCAGGTCGGCCAACTCGTTCTCATCGCGCCCATTGACGATCGTCGCGGCGGTCTCGGTCGCGCCCGGCCCGAAGCGCATATCGAGCGGGCCATCGTGCGCGAAGGAGAACCCGCGCTCCGCGTCGGCGAGTTGGAACGAGGACAAACCGAGATCGAGCAGGATCCCGTCGAGCGGGGCGAAGCCGGTCGCGGTCGCGAAGTCGGCCAACGCCGCGAAGTTACCCTGCTGCAAGGTCAGCCGCCCGTCGGCTCCGGCGCGCACCCCCTCGCCACGAGCGATCGCGGCGGGGTCCGCGTCGATCGACAGCACACACCCGTCGGGCGCGCTGGCCGCCAGCAACGCGGCGGTATGCCCACCGCCGCCGAAGGTGCCGTCGAGATAACGACCGCCGGGGCGTGGCGCGAGCGCTTCGATCGCCTCATGCAGCAGGACTGGATAGTGGCCGGGGGTACGAATCATCGGTATGCAGACTTTCTGTGCCGGGGAATCCGGTGCCAGCGTCACCATCAGATCAGATTCGCAAGGCGCTGAGCGATGTTCGCCCCTTCATCTTCGGCGGCGGCGCTCAATACTTCCCACTGTGCGGGATCCCAAATTTCGATATAGGTGTTCATGCCGACGACAACCGCCTCGCGATCGATCCCGGCGTAACGGCGTAACTCGGGCGGGACGACGATCCGCCCCTGCGAGTCCAGTTCCTCGTCCATCGCCTCGGCGAAGACCATCCGCTGGAACTGGCGGATGTCCGGGTCGACCTTCGATAGATCACTGATCTGCCCTGAGAGCTTGTCCCAGGCACCCATCGGGTACACTGAGAGGCAGCGATCGAGGCCACGGGTCACAACGAGGCCATCGGCGAGCTTTCCGCGAAACTTCGCGGGGATCGCCAGACGCCCTTTCGCGTCGAGATTGTGGCTGAAACGCCCGAGAAACATCGGCCTCCGCGCGGCTCACCGCGAGCATCGATCGCCCAAAGGGTGTTCGGGTAGGGTCGTTATCCACCAAACTCCCCACTTATCCCCACTTCAACCCACCCTTATCCACATTATACAGCCTCCCTCCCCTTAAACAACCCTTTCGAGAGGTCATTAAGCCGCGTTCGTACGACCTGATCCGACGATCGGGATACTTTGCGCCGTCGGAGTGGTTATCCCCACCGCGCGGTTTTTCCGACCCAGGGTCGCGATTTCCCCGGCAGAACGGGAAAATCTTTCTTACGCGAATTCAGCCTTCTTAAGTACCCTGTGAACGGTTCGTTGTCATCCCACGATCGCCAGTAAAAACCGCGTAGGTACGCGGGCATCACCCCTTGACTGATCAGCACAAGGGTGCTATTCTAGACGAAGAACAAATGTTCTATAGCGAGAGGAGAGGAACCGATGTATCTAGCCTGGTTCGACGCTGACCGCAAGAAACCGGTGGCGACCAAAATCGCCGAGGCACACGAGCGCTATGTCGCCAAGTTCGGTCGCCAACCCCTCGTCTGCCTGGTCAACCCCGAGGACGCGAGTGCCGAGGCGGCGATCGAGCTACGACCACTCCAATCGATCGGGCGCAACTGCTTCTGGATCGGCACCGATGACGATTCCGAACGGGAAGAGGCGGCGCCAACGGAAACCGCCGCGACCGCGACGAAGGACAAGCAGCCGCGACGCCCGCGCAAGAAAGCGACCGAGGCTGTCGTGTCCGCAACCCCAGCCCAAGTGCTGGAAATGATCGCCCCCACGCCAGCGTTATCAAGTGTAGTCGCGGCAATCGAGTCGGCGCAGCCAGCGTCGACAGCGGCGCGGCCGCGCCGAGGACGCAAGGCGGCGGTCAAGGAAATACCGGAGGTCGCGCCAACACGTCCAGCCCCAGTCCCCGCCAAACGACGCGCCCGCCGCGAACGCCCCGCCGCTTGAACGCCGGGTTGGCGGCGAAACGTTCGCCGCCAGAGGGCGGGTGTTAGGAGACGATGGTGTCCGCCACACCAGATCTCCGCACCGTGCCGAGCGTCAGGATCGCGCGATGGGGCACGAGCAGATATTTTTACCGCTGACGGCCCGCCACCGTAGCAGTCGTTTCTTTTATTCGGAGCAGAACCATGAGTACACCAACACACGACGACCCGCTGGCAGCGCTGGCGGCACGACGCGCGAAGCAAGCAATCCTGGACGCGGACCACCGTGGGGCGCGGCTGCAAGCGGCACGCCGACACGAGGATGAGCTGTTCGCCGGGGCCGATCGGCTCGTCCTCAACATCGGCGGTTTCCTCCGTCGCCTGCGGAAGTCCGAAGGAGAACTCGACCGTCCCGCGCAGCTCCATCGATCGGAGCGCAACGCTTCATCGGCGCATGACGAACGTGACGCAGCGTGATCAAGATTCCCGATCGCCCAGAGAACCGATCGGCATCGACGGTGTCCTCACGGACACAGCGATGGAGACGCCAAACGAGGGTGTGATGATGATCGCCTATTCCGCCGCCAGGCTCATCCCGATCAGCGACTGCGACCAGGCGCTCGACTTTTATCTCGGCACGCTCGGCTTCGAGAAACGTGCCGAGACCGGACAGCCCGATGGTTCGCGCCTGATCGAGATCGCGACGCCCGGCGCACGGCGCTCGATTACCCTCGCCCGCGCCCGACGCCCGCGTCAGGAAAGTCACGCGGGGCAATTCGTCGGCGTCGTACTCGGCACCAGCGATATCCACGCGACCTATCGACGTCTGCGCGCACGCGGCGTCACCTTCATCGAGCCACCGACCGCCCAGCGCGAGGGGATGCTACAAGCGCAGTTCCTCGACCGTGACGGTAACAGCCTGATGCTGATCCAACCATAATCACCCTCGCGGATGCGGGATTGTCTACCACAGCGCGGGGCCGATCGTATCCGATCGGCCCCGCGCTTCATTTATGCCGATTAATTGACACCCGTTCGGGCTCAATCGGCCATCAGTCGCTTCAGATCAAGCGGCAGGCCGGCCACGAGCAGATAGGCACGGTCGGCCCGCGCCGCCAGCCGCGCATTTACACGCCCGAGGAGATCGCGGTAGGCGCGCCCGAGCGGATACGGCGGCACCAAACCCATCCCGACCTCGTTCGAGACGACGATCCAGGCCGCGGCAGCGGCATCGATCCGGGCGAGGAGCGCGGTGAACTCCGCATCGATCGCCTGCCCGATCGCCGCTTCACCCTCGGCCTCATGTGCCAGCAAGAGATTCGAGACGAGCAGGGTCACGCAATCGAGGAGGATCGTATCGGCAGCGGAACCGCTGGTGGCGATGGCGGAGGCGACACCGGTCGGCGCTTCGAGGGTCCGCCAGGCGGCGGGGCGCTCGGCGCGGTGCGTCGCGATCCGTTGCGCCATCTCATCATCGCCCGCCGTGGCCGTGGCGACGAACAGCACCGCACCGCCGCGTTCCCGCGCCAGCCGTTCGCCGTAGGCACTCTTGCCGCTCCGCGCACCACCGAGAATCAGGATCAGTTGCCCCACCGCGCTGCTCCTAGCCTCGTCCGAGCCGCACCACCACCACGCGCACACCGAACGCCAACAGTACCGCCCCGCCAGCCACCAGCGAGACCAGCCGATCGGCCCGCGCGATCATCGCCGCGTCGGCGCTCATACCCCCGCCACCCAAACGATAGTGGCCGACTTTCTCCAACTCCACGCCAAGCGCCCCGGCCATCGCGGCCATCGGCCAACCGGCATTCGGGCTGGCGGTCAGGCGCCCATCGCGACGTGCCGTAGCGAGGGCACGTGGCGCATCCTCCCCAGCCAGGGCGGCAACGACGATCAGGAGCGCAGCCGTCATTCGGGCCGGAAGGAGATTCGCCGCATCGTCGAGCCGAGCGGCGACTTTCCCGAGCCATTCATAGCGCCCGCGATAGCCGACCATCGCGTCGAGCGTATTGATCGCCCGATAGGCCACCGCCCCCGGCAGCCCGAAGAACGCCCAGTAGCAGAGCGGTGCGACGATCGAATCGCTCAGGTTTTCGGCCAGCGACTCGATCGCCGCCGCCGCGACCAACGATGTGGTCAGCGCGGTCGGGTCGCGACTCACCAGCGACCGCAAGCCATCACGGGCCGCCGCGAGATCGCCTGCGGCGAGCGGCGCACGGACCCCTTCACCGGCACGACGCAATTCGCGGATCGCGAAGGTGCTTTTGAGGAGCGGCACGCCGAGCGCAAACGCCAGTAGCGGTCGCCCATGCACGCGACGCCAGCCCCATGCAACGACGGCGGCATAGACCAACGGTGGCGCGAGCGCCAGCGCCGCGCCATAGGCGAACTGCTGGGTCGCACCCGTTGTCGGCGCGCGTCGTTCGAGCGCCCGCGCGGCGTTGCCCATCCAGACGACCGGATGGGCGCGCGCCGGTGGCTCGCCGAGCAGGAGATCCCAGGCCACCGCCAGGGGCAAGGCCCAAACCTCCACTACACCTATCGCCACCTTCAGCCTCCCCGCGTCATGGTCTGCGCGCCGACGACGATCAGCAGGAGCGAGACTTCCACGAGTTCATTGATCGCCCCGTAACAGTCGCCGGTCATCCCACCCACGCGCCCGAGGATGAAGCGTGCGGCGAGGATCAGCACCAGTGCCGCGGGGAGGAGCGCCACCGCCCCCCAGGGCCACCAGAGGGTCACGCCAAGCGCCGCCGCCGCCATGGTTGCCAGTCCCGCCTGCCAAGGGGTGGCCGCCCGTTTGAAATCGGCGCCCATCCCCTCGGTGCGACCGTACGGATAGGCGACGATCGCCGCCGCCATCGCCCAGCGCCCCAGCAGTGGCGGCAGGACCAGACCAACCAATCGCCAGCCGCCATCGAGCGCGGCGATCCCGCTGTAGCGCATCACGAGGAAGACGACCGCGCCGAGCACCCCGAACGCGCCGACACGACTATCACGCATGATCTCCAGGCGACGTTCCGGGGTGAAACCGCCGAACAAACCATCGCAGCAGTCCATCAAGCCATCGAGATGCAACCCTCGGGTGAGCGCGATCAACACCATCAGCAGACACGCCGCCCGCACACCATCGGGCAATACCCACGCCAACACCAGATCGAGCCCGTAGAGCAGAAAGCCAACCAACAGCCCGACGAACGGGAAGAAGATCAGCGACCGCCCCAGCGTGGTGGGGGTCACAGTCCGACGCGGCACCGGCAAGGCCGTCAGAAAGCCGAGCGCGATCAGCATCGGCGGGCCGCACGTCGCTCAGCAGTAATCGCGCGGGAGGGCGGATAGGTGATCATCAACCGTCTCCCGCGTCCGAAACGCCCGCTTCCGCGAAGGTCGCCATCTCCGTCAGGTGCCGCGCCGCGCCGTCGAGGATACCGAATGCCAGCGCCGCGCCGCTTCCTTCGCCGAGCCGCAGGCCGAGATCGAGCAGCGGTTCGAGGCCGAGGTGTTCGAGGATAACCGTATGCCCCGGCTCGGTCGAGCGATGGGCCGCGAAGAGATAGGGGGTCAACGCCGGACAAAGACCGACCGCGACGAGCGCCGCCGCGCCGGTGATGAAGCCATCGAGCACGATCGGCACCCGCGCCGCCGCCGCGCCCAGCATCAACCCAACCAACCCCGCGATCTCGAAGCCGCCGACCTTCGCCAGCACATCGAGCGGATCGGCGGGATCGGGCCGATTGATCGCGAGCATCTGCCGCACCACCCCCACCTTGCGGCGCAGCGCCAGACCATCCACGCCGGTCCCGCGTCCGGTCACGATCGCTGGCGGCTCCCCGGTTAGCGCGGCGACGATCGCGCTCGCGGCGGTGGTGTTGCCGATCCCCATCTCGCCGACGCCGAGAAGATCGAGGCCGCGCGCCACCTCCGCCGCCGCCACCTCGATCCCGACCTCGACCGCGCGAATCGCCGTCTCGCGACTCATCGCCGGGCCGTGGACGGCATTGGCCGTGCCGCGCCCATGCGAGTGTCGTAGCAGCACCGGGCGGTCAACCTCGCCCGCGCCAGCACCCGACGACGGTGGGTCGGCGATGGTCGCCGCG
>DATCMP010000524.1:0-8850 GCA_036563365.1 Thermomicrobiales bacterium | reverse complement strand
CGAACTCCGTGTCGGGCGGCCCGTTCGCGGGGGTGATCGTCAGCTCCGGGGCGGCGGCGACACCCGTCACCAGGATGACGAGAGCGAAGAAGAGCGCGCCGAGTACGCTGAACAGACGCCGCGAGCGCATGCTTACCTCCTCATTACGTCGGACGCCTTCGCGATACGTTGGGCCGCTATTGAACTGTGAACTCCACCGCCACTATACAGATCGCCACGCGAACTCGCAACTCGCCGCGGGGGATCGCTGTTTGCGCGGAGCGCGATGCCCGATCGCCACCATCGTGCTAGACTGGCGACGCAGCCGGGGGGCGACATTAAAGCGGAGGGGGCACCGATGGTCGTGAGTCGGCGCGAGGCATGCGAGACGGCACTACGCCAGGGCGCGGCGTGGTTGATCGAGCGGGCACAGATCCCGGTCGGCGGGCGGGCGAGCGCGCCGTTCGATGATCCCCTGGCCTATCCCCACGGCGACTATGCCGGGGCGATCCGCACCGAGTACGATACGAAGACGCGGCGCTGGGCCGTGAACGGCCCGACCTGGCACGCGGGCCAGGCGATCATCGCGATGCTGGTCGCCGAGCGCCGGCTGGGCGATCCGCGTTATCGCGCCGCCGCCCTCGCCGCGGGCGAGTTCGTCTTGCGCGAGCGCCTGACCGCCCCACCGGAGGTGGCGGGGATGCTGCTGACCTACGAGGGTGACAGCGTCCACGTCAATGTCGAGGTCGGGTTCGAGGGGATCAGCGGGTTGCTCGATCTCCACACCGCGACCGGCGACCGGCGCTGGCTCGATGCTTCGCGCGCTGCCGCCGACGCACTGCTGGGCGGCTACCTGCCCGACGAAGGGTTGGCGCGCGATCATTACCATGTAGGGCGCGGCGAATTCGTCGGTGATCCCGAGAATCCGAACCCCGGTCGCGCGATGCTCGATGATGCGACGCTGGCGAAGCTGGCCGTCTCGACCGGCGATGAGCGTTACGCCGATCGCTTCCTGACGATGGCCGATCGCCTGCTGCGTGAAGAGGGGCCGACCGGCACCTGGCTCCGCTTCCCGCCGTGGCGACCGGAGGTCGGGCGCGTCCACGGGCGGAAGTCGTGGTGGTGGGGCTGGCCGCTCCTCGCCGCGTACGATCTGGCGCAGGCGCGCGGCGATGCCAACGCGGGGCGTTTCCTGGCCGGGGCCACACGCGCGGCAGAGTGGTATCTGCACGGTCAGAACCTCGATGGCGGGGCCTATTACACACCGAATACGGCGGGTCAGCACAACAGCTATGGCCTCTGCACGTCGGTCAGCGCGGTCTCGATCCTCTTCTGGGCCGATCTCTGGCGACGCACCGGTGAGCCGCGCTGGTTGCCCGCGATCCGTCGCGCGGTCGGCTATCTGCTGCGCGCCCAGTTCGCGCCCGATGTCGAGGATACGAATGTGCGCGGTGCGTTCTTCGAGAGCCCGAACAAGCCCGATGGCAGCCTCGCGCCCGGCTTCCAGGTACGCGACATCGCCACGATCTTCGGCATTCGTGCCCTCGATATGGTCCTCGACATCCCCGAGTTGCTCGCCGCCGAGGGCGAGGAGTGGGCCGACACGACGATGAAATGGTGAGGCCCTCCCACCACCGCGCGGGCGAGCGGCGACCTGGGGGCTATTCGTGGAGGATGGTTGGGGAACCGTTTGCGAGGGGGCGTATCTGGAGCTTGGGGGGAGCGACGGCCGCATTATTCTCCATATCTCCCGACGAGGGGCGGATGCGGGACGCTGGCTAGCACAAGCACGATCGTTCGGGTAGTGGCGGTTGGCAACCTCGCCGGGTTATTTCGCGCCGAGCCTGCTGGCGATCAGGTCCAGTAGCCGGTCCAGGTCGAACGGCTTGGCGAGGAAGGTCACCCGCGGCGGCAGCGACGGCAGCGAGTTGACGGCGCTCATCAGGATGATCGGCAGCGTCGGCCCGGGACGCTCCTGGAGCTTGGCGATCAGCGCCATGCCGCTCAGCTTGGGCATCATATTATCGGTGAGCAACAAAGCCGGGCGCTCCTGGTCGATCAGCATCAGCGCCGCCGCCCCGTCGAGGGCGCGTTGCACGCGGTAGCCCGCGTCCTCCAATACCACGGTCAGCAACTCCAGGATCGAAACTTTGTCATCGGCGATCAGGATCAAGGGCGGCATCAAATCCTCTCTACGGACGACGGGTACATGACCCACCGTAGGCCATGCGGGGAGAGCGCCCGGTATGCGCGATGTGCTGCTAATCGGATTGTCAAGGATGGCGGGAGATTACGCAAACCAGGAGGGGATGACCCACATCGCCGTTTCTTGCCAGGTTGCTGGCAACTATGCTAGAGATGACGTCGGGCGGTGCTCTGGCGCGTGGCTGCCTCAGCAGAGATCGCCCTGTGCTGTCTCGATCAAGTGTGCTGCGACGTGGCTGGCGGATGACGCCCCAGATTTGCGTCAATGATTCTTTCTACTCCCCGGAGGCACGAATGACTTACCGCATCGGTATCGGCGAGATCGCCCACGAGACGAATACATTTTGCGCCGAGCCGACCACGGTCGCGCCGTTCAAGCGCTATCAGTGGCAGCACGGCGAGGCGATCGTGGCGGCGCACGCCGGGAATCGCTCGTATGTCGGCGGGATGCTCGATCGGGCGGGGGAACTGACGCTCGACGCGGTGCCGATTTTCTGCACCACTGCCTACCCGTCCGGCACGATCACCGCCGACGCCTACGCGGAGATGCTGGGCGAGCTGCTCACCGGCATCGCGCGGGCCATGCCGCTCGACGCCATCTGCCTCTCGCTACACGGCGCGGGAGTGGCCGCAGGGGTGGACGATCTCGAAGGCGACATCCTGGCGCGGGTGCGGCAGCTCGTCGGGCCGACGGTGCCGATCGCGGTGGCGCTGGACCTGCACGGCAATATCACGCAGGAGATGGTCGACGCGGCCGATGGCCTCTTCGGGACGAATTTCTACCCCCACACCGACAGCTATGACCGGGGTGCGGAGGCGATCACCTTCTTGCGGCGGCTGCTCAACCGCGAGATTGCGCCGACGAGCTTTCTGGAACGGTTGCCGATGGCGATTCCGACCTGTTCCACCGATCTCGAACCGGGCAAGCGGCTGAACAGCCTTGCCTGGGACTGGGAGGCACGACCCGGCGTGCTCGATTGCACGATCTTCCACGGCTTCGCCTACACCGATGTCCCCGCGGTCGGGATGTCGGTGCTGGCGATGACCGATGGGGACCCGGCCCTGGCGCGCGAGGCCGCGCAGGAGGTGGCCCGCGCGATCTGGGCGGCGCGCGAGGAGTATCGGCCGGTGAGCCTCACCCCCGCCGAGGCGATCGCCGCCGCGCTGGCGGTCGAGGGCGGCCCGGTCGTGATCAACGATACCTCCGATAACCCCGGTGGCGGCTCGCCCGGCGACAGCACGCATCTGCTGCGGGCGATGCTCGACGCGGGGCTGCGGGACGCCTGCTATGCCTTCATCTACGACCCCGCCACGGCCGCCCTCGCGCACGATGCCGGGATCGGCGCTCATATCCGCGTGCGGCTCGGCGGCAAGACCGACACGTTGCACGGGACGCCGATCGAGGCCGATGCCTACGTGAAGACGCTGACCGATGGCCGCTTCCGGCTCACCACGCCGATGGGGCGCGGGATGGCGACCGATCTGGGGCCGTCGGCGCGCTTGCAGATCGGCGGCATCGACATCATCGTCGCCTCCGAGCGCAACCAGGTTCTCGATGACGAGGTCTTCCTCCTGCACGGGATCGATGTCCGCCGACGGAAGATCGTCGCCCTCAAGTCGAGCGCGCACTTCCGGGCCGGATTCACCCATCTCGCCGCCGCGATCATCACCGCCGACGCGCCGGGTGCCACGACGCTGCACCTGGAGAATTTCACCCACCACCGGATCCGCCGCCCGATCTGGCCGCTCGATGAGGCAGCCACATACGACCTGTAAGGGATGTACCCACATCCGGTGAGTGGGTCGGCGTGCAGGCTTCCACCTCCGATGAGGGCGGCCTGGATGTCGTCTGCCGTACCTTTACCGCCGCGATCGCTACGCGCTGAACGATGCTGCACACGGCGACGAGTTGAAGGGGGGCGGGTCGCGCTGACCCGCCCCGCGCTATTGCTTCTATGGCCTGCTTGCCCCTGCCCGTCAGATGCTAGGCGCTCGCCACCACGCCCAACCGATCGTCGGCAAATCGCCGCGCGTTTGCGTGCGGTGCCTCGCGATGCGAGACTCTACGCGCGCCAACGACTATCGATCGGTAAACGTGAAGGGAGCGGGGACGATGGCCGAGGGGAAACTGAGCGGGAAGGTGGCGATCGTCACCGGGGCATCGAGCGGGATGGGTCGCGCGACGGCCTATGCGCTGGCCGCCGAGGGTGCCAAGGTGGGGGTCGTCGCGCGATCGGCCGATGTGATCGCGACGATCGTGGACGAGATCAACGCCGGCGGCGGGACGGCGCTGGCACTGCCCGCAGATGTGGCCGATCCGGTGGCGGTGCAGGGTCTGGTTGAGCGGGTCATCGGCGCGTGGGGGCAGATCGACATCCTGGTGGCGAATGCCGGGGTGAACACGAAAGAACGTGCCTTGCATAATATTTCCACCGAGCAGTGGGAGTACGTCATCGGCGTCAACCTCAACGGCGTCTTCAACTGTGCCAAGGCCGTCCTGCCGCAGATGCGATCGCAGGGCGAGGGGACGATCATCACGGTGACGAGTATGGCCGGTCGCCGCCCCGGCACCCTGTCGGGGATCGCCTATGGCGCGTCGAAGGCCGGGGCGATCTCGGTGTCGCATAGCATCAACGCCGAGGAGAAGGTCAACGGGATCCGCGCCACTACGATCCTGCCGGGTGACACGGCGACCGCTATCCTCGACCATCGCCCGAATCCGCCGAGCGCGGCAGCTCGCGAGAAGATGTTGCAGTCCGAAGATGTCGCGGCGGCGGTCGTCTATGTGGCGACGCAACCGCACCGCGTGACGATCGACGAATTGTGGCTCACGCCGACCGTGCAGGGCTGAGGGGTCGGCGCGACACCACGCTTGTGCCGGTCTGCAAGTTCGGGGCTACGCGAGAACACCACGCACGCGCATATCCTCTATGGCATGTCAGTTGCGTTAAGAACAGCGCGTCGGCAGGGCGATGTCGCCTCGTCGCCGCGCTGTTCCGCCGTCTGCCCTTGACGTAACGAACCGTGCAACCTACAATGATGAATAACGTTCATTCATTGCTCTGGCAAGGTGGTATGGCGCGAACGGTCGATCCGCAGAAGCGAACGGACATTCTCGCCGCCGCACGCGCGGTATTTGCCGAGCAGGGGTTTGTGGGGGCGCGGATCGCCGACATCGCCACTCGCGCGGGGGTCGCGACCGGCACCGTCTATCTCTACTTCGACTCGAAAGAGGCGCTGGTCGCCGCCCTGGTCGATGATCTCCTGGCGCGGTTGACGATCGAACTCTGCGCGGTCCTCGATCGCCCGACGACGGTCGCGCCGATCAACGAGACGATCCAGGCGGCATTGGCGTTTTTGCTGAGTGAGCGTGATCTCCTGAGCCTTCAGCGCCTCGATCTGGGGCTCAAGGGGCTCGCGCCCTTTCGACCGTTGCCGGGATATCGGCAACTCTGGCAGGAACTCTCGACGCGGCTGGCGGCACGGATGGCGCTGGGTCAGATCCGCCGCTACGATCCGCTCACCCTGGCGGCGCTGCTCATCGGCACGGTTGAGTGGGTCGCCGAGATCGGCCTGCTGCGCGGCGATGGTGATGTGGCGAAATACGAGGCGACGGTCCTGCAAGTGATGAACCAAGCCCTGCTCCCGCCGGGGGAAGGTGAGCTGGATACTGTGGCCAAACGGCCTGTTGGCGTGAACGCCGAGTAGTGGGATAGGGAGAGATTGATGGTCGGGATGCCGGTCGTTGTTCAGGGGTCTTGGACGCAACAAGCGCGCGAAGATGCCGCGGCGGTGGAGGCGCGCGAGGCTTTCATTCGTTACTTTCACAAGATGATGAAAGAGCGGAATTGGCTGCCTTGGGACGACCTGCCTCTCGATGAGATGGGTCAGTACGGCGACCGCCTGAGCGACGATACGATCGCGATCATCGAGGGCTATTTCGGCCTCGAAAGTCAGGTCGGCAACTATGTCGCCGATGGCCTGGATATGCTCCGCCACATGCGCGAGCGCCGGAACCTCCACATGGCCTGGGGCTCGGAAGAGTTGAAGCACTCGGAGTCGTTCGAACTCGTCCTGGCACACTCGGGGCGGCGGACGCGGGAGGAACTCGAAGCGTATCGCACGGCCGCCCTAGCGCGGCGCTGGCGGATGCGGGAGGAGCACCCCGACCTCGACAATCCGATGGGCTTCATCTGCTACGGCCTCTTGCAAGAGCGCGCGACCCTCTATAGCTACGACGAGATGCGAAAGCGGATCCGCCGCGAATATGGCCTGTCGGTCGAGCCGAGCGAGGCGGAGCGCGAACGCGGGCGCGAGATCGGCGCTGCCGGTGCCTTCCAGCTGGTGGCGAACGACGAGCGCGCCCATTACGAGGTCTTCCTCGAACTCGTGCAAATTTACCTGCGCTATCTGCCACAGGAAACGCTCGATACCCTGCATCGGGTCATCGACAACTTCCGTACCCCCGCGCTGAACCTGCTGCCCGATCCCTCGCACTTAACCGAGGCGTTGGAGCGCACGATGCTTTACACCTCGCTGAAGTACGTTCGCAATGTGCGGAACGTCGTCCTCGATGCTCTCGGCTTCGAGAGCAAGCGGGCGCTCGATTTCGCCGCCCGTGCGGCGCAGCAACTTTCCGCGACGCTGGTCCCCGGCTCATTCAGCATCGCCCGGAATGGGCAGATCCGCACGTTGGAAGCCGGTGAGGCGGTTGGGGGCTGAGCGCGCTAGCGCCCCTCATGGGTGGCGGCTTTGGGTGTTGGCGGCGTTAGGGTTTCGCCGAATCGACCGACCCCGCGAGGGATGAAGATGAAGCAGCTGCGCGAACCGGTGAACGGCCTGACGCATCTCGCGGGCGCGATCCTCGCCCTCATCGCGCTCGGCGTGCTGATCGGGATAGCGGTGGCGATGGGCAAGGTCCGTCACCTGATCGCGTTCCTGATCTTCGGGATGAGCCTGGTCGGGTTGTACACATCGAGCGCCCTCTATCATCTCCTGCCGCTCTCGGCCCGTGGCATCACGCGCCTGCGGCGGCTCGACCACATCATGATCTTCTTCCTGATCGCCGGGACGTACACCCCCTTCGGCCTGATCGCGCTGCACGGCGGATGGCGCTGGGGGATCCTCGGCACGGTGTGGGGATTGGCGATCGCCGGGGTGTTCATGAAGGTCGCCTGGATGCACGCCCCGGCCTGGCTTTCCACCGGGCTGTACTTCGTGCAAGGGTGGGTAGCGGTGGCGGCGCTGCCGGTGCTGCTGCGGGTGTTGCCCGCCGGGGGATTTTTCTGGCTCGCGGCGGGTGGGATCATCTATAGCATCGGCGCGATCATCTTCGCGACCGATCGTCCGACGATTCGCCGCGGGGTCTTCGAGGCGCACGAACTCTGGCATCTCTTCGTATTGGCCGGGAGCGCTTGCCACGTGTGGGCGGTCGCGCGCTATCTCTCGCCGCTGGGTTGAGCGACTGCCACGGCTACTTTTGCATGGGTGAGACGGGGCGGGATCGATGATCCCGCCCCGTCGCCATTAATTATGGTGCCTGCTGCGTGTATTGGGCCGGGATATAGCCGATCTTGCCATCGCGAACGCGAACGTAACGCCAGGTCGTGCCGTTCGCCTGTACATCGGGGCCGACCTGAACCAATTGCGTCCCATCCTCGTACGCGGTGTCACGATCGTTCAGATTCGTCGTCCGACGCAGATACACGCCCTCGCCGCCGGTATTCGCGACGATGAATGTTTTCGCCACGAAGACGGCGGTCGCGGTCGCTGGCGTGGTCGCTGGGGCGGCGATGATCGTCGTTGCCGTGCTCACCGGTGGCGCTTCGGTCGCGGCGAGATCGACCGCTGGCGTGGGTTCGACCTTCTCGACGGTGCCCACACGCCGCGAGAGCGCGATCCCGGTGGCGATCAAGAGCAGGACGATCGCCAGACTGCCCACACCAAGGATGATCGATGATCGGCTGCGCCGCCGCGGTTGCTCTACCAAAGGGCCTGCCTGGCGCCGCTCTTGCCGCTGCGGTGTGACGTCGCGCGGTTGCTGGGCGACCTCGGTTGTCGCTACCTCAGCTGCCGACCCCTCCTCCAGCACCGTTGCCTGTTCCGCCGACCTGGGGATCGGCCGGGTTGTTTCTGCGGCAGGGGGTGGTGTTTGCGGCGGTGGTTGCCGCACAAACGGGGGCGGTGGTGTTTGCTGCTGCGCGGGTGGCTGATACGGCGGCTGATATGGCGGCGGCGCGGTGGCACGCGCGGTCGGCATGGCGATCTCGACGATCGCGACATTGCCGGCGCGACGCGAGAGGAGGCGGAAGATCGGGCGCAACGAGCCCGCCGGGATTCCCACCGGGGGCGCGATCACGATCGCGGCGGTGGCCCGATCGCCCGGTTGCAGGAAGACCGTCGGGGGCCGGAAGGTGACCCAGCCGGGATCGATCTCCCTGACGCTGAGGCGGAAATCGTCCGGCACGGTGCCGAGGTTGACGATCTGCGCCGTCAAGGTTGTCTCGCGCCCCGGCTCGATTCGCTGCGGCCCGCCCACGATGGTCAACGAGGCATTCGCACTCATGCGCCCTATTCCCCCTTTCCGTAAGGGGAATAATAGCTGATCTCCTGCCTCGAAGACGTGCGGCGGGGGGTGGAGTGCGCCCCTCGCCGCACGTCTTCGAG
>DATCMP010000507.1:0-7523 GCA_036563365.1 Thermomicrobiales bacterium | reverse complement strand
TCGCGATCCCCTTAGAATCCCCTCTGGTCCATCCCGACCATGACGCATTTCTGTTAATCCCGGCGTGGTGGCGCACGGCCTCCGGCCCCGCTGCGCTCCCGCCGCCCCCCGTTTGCCACCACGCCTCGTCTCTGCTTCATGCACCGGGGGCGAGAGACGCGGCCCGTGCGCGGGCGCGCCACTCGCCGACGCGGGGGTGTCGCCCCCGCTGGCCCCCCGGGTCAGGGGCGCTGCCCCTCCCGCGCGGCAAGGGTGCCGTGGCACCGCCTGCGGCGGCTCCGCTCCGCTCCGCCCTTGCCCCGCTCCACCCCGGACTTCGCCAGTCGGGCAGGGAGCATCCTGCTCCCACTTCCAAAGAGAACGATCAGCAGCAAGGAGGTCCCATGCACCCGCCCTGAGTACCCATTCCCGGCACTATCGCATCGAATGACGATGATTGACCTGAGGAGTTACGCACCATGATGACGCCAGTCCCACGCCACGCCGCCCTTTATGGCCGTGTCTCAACCCTCACGCAAGAGGCCGAGGGTACCTCGCTGGACAGCCAGATCGACCACTGCCGAAAATACGCCGCCAGCAACGGATTCCAAGTGAACGAGGAGCATATTTTCCGTGAGGCCCATACCGGAGCCGAGCTATGGGAGCGACGGAAACTCACACAGCTACGCGCCTTGATCGCCAGCGGCGCGATCGAGGCGGTAATCATCTATGCGGTCGATCGACTTTCGCGCAAGCAGGCGCACATCGCCATCCTGGCCGAGGAGTGCGACCGCGCCAATGTCAGCCTGCTGTTCGTCACCGAGGAGTTCGAGCGCAGTTCGCTCGGCGAGTTCATCCGCAACGCCAAGGCATTCGCCGCCGAGCTCGAACGGGAAAAGATCAAGGAGCGCACACTGCGCGGGAAGCGGACGCTGGCTGAAACCGGGAAGCTGCACAATGCGGGCATGGAACTCTATGGCTATCGCCGCGACAAGGAGGCGCGGATGCGGATTGTCGAAGAACATGAGGCCACCATCGTGCGGCGCATCTTCCGGCTGATCGGCGAAGAGCGTATGTCGGTGCGTGGTGTCGCCCGCCAACTGAACGAAGAAGGGCTCCCACCCCCATCCCAGGGCAAAATGTCGTACCCTGACAGCACACGCGTTCCGCGCTGGCAACCGTCTCAATTGCATCGCCTGCTTCAGAACCCCGCCTATAAGGGGGAGCCTTACGCTTGGCGGTGGCGCAGGGCGAAAAAGCACGCGCATCTCAGTCGTCCGCGTGAGGAATGGCTTCCGTTAGATGCCGAATCCACCCCCGCGCTAGTCACACCCGAGTTGTGGCAAGCCGCCCAAGACCAGCTCGCGAGCAATACCGGAGCCGAAACCAGGAACCAGAAACGCCCTTACCTCCTACGCGGGCATATCTTCTGCGCCGTGTGCGGGGCACGCATGTACTCCAATACGGAACACGGCGGCTACCGCGTCTACCGTTGTTCTGCGCGTGATAAGGCGAGTGGTTCGTGCGGCGGGAAACGCGTCCCGGCGGAGGCGATCGAGGGCCACGTATGGGGTCAACTCAGCGGGGCGATCCTCGACCGGACCCTGATTCAAGAACAGTTGCAGGCCGCACGCGAGGCCGGGATAACCGCCGATCTGGAAGAAGAGCGAAGTACCGCCAAGCGCGCCTTGGACACGTTACTCAAGCAACAGGTTCGCTTGGTCCGGCGGCTGGCCGAGGCAGAGGATGACCTGGCAACGATAATCGAGCGTGAAGTCGATCGAGTAGCCAACGAGTGCAAGGCTCTCAGGACCGCCATCGCGGCGATCGACGCACGAGAGCGCCAAGAAGGGGCGCTCATGGTCCAACTCCGTTCGCTCGATGAATACTGTGCCCGCGTGGCGGATAATCTCGGAGAATTCGATTTCGAGCAGAAGCGCCTGGCGCTCACGGCGTTCGATGTCCGCGTTGAGGCCAACGGGAGCGAAGCAGTCGGACCCTGGCGCGTCAGGGGCAATGCGCCGGTTGCGGATGCCGGTGTTCTGTCCACAACACTCTGATGAGCGGCCCGCCCGGCTCGGGCAAGACGTTGCTGGCCCGTGCGCTGCCGTCGATCCTGCCGCGCCTCTCCTTCGCGGAGGCGCTGGAAGCGACGAAAATCTACTCGGTCGGGGGATTGCTGCCAGCGGGGACGCCGCTCGTGCGCGCTCGCCCTTTCCGCGCGCCACATCACACCGTGAGCCATGCGGGGCTGGTCGGTGGGGGGCGGCTGCCGCGACCGGGCGAGATCAGCTTGGCGCATCGCGGTGTGCTGTTCCTCGATGAGTTGCCGGAGTTCGACTCGCGGGCGCTGGAAGTGCTGCGGCAGCCATTGGAAGATAAGGTCGTCACGATCAGCCGGGCGAGCGGCACGCTGACTTTCCCGGCCAACGTGATGCTGGTCGGCGCGATGAATCCGTGTCCCTGCGGCTTCTACGGCGACCCGACCAAAGAATGCACCTGCACGTCGAGCGCGATCGTCCGCTATCAGAAGCGCCTCTCCGGACCGTTGCTCGACCGGATCGATATCCACCTAACGGTGCCGCGCGTCGAATACGAGAAGCTGGCCGACGATCGGCTCGGCGAATCGTCGGCCCAGGTGCGGGCGCGGGTCGAGGCGGCACGCGCGACCCAGGCCGCGCGCTTCGCGGGCGCGGAGACGGTGACGAACGCGGAGATGGGACCGGCCCAGGTGCGCGACCATTGCGCGCTCGACGCGGCGGGTGAGGGTTTGATGCGCGCGGCGATGCGCCAGTTGCAACTCTCGGCGCGGGCCTATCATCGTGTCCTCAAGCTGTCGCGCACGATCGCTGACCTGGCGGGTGCGGAGCGTGTCGCCGCGTCGCACCTGGCGGAGGCGTTGCAGTACCGGGCGAGGGAGGCGGCGTAGGTAACGGACTGCTTTCTGGTGCAACCGCAGATCCCGCGAGCGGGAAAGGACGTAGCCGTGCGGTTTTTGGGTGTACCGCTCTTCGTTTGGGGTGCGCTCTGCCTGCTCATCGCGGTGATCTTCACGCTCGTGGTGCCGCAGCAAATGAACGTGAGCACCGGTGTGCGTTTCTTCTTGCTGCGCTGGGGCCATGCACTTGTCTGGCTGCTGCTGGCGCTCCTCTTTTTCGCGCGCGGGGCCAACCTCGGTGGGCCGGTGCAGTTGCTCGGACTGGCGGCGGGGTTGCTGTATGCTGCCTTTCTCATGGCGCTGGTTACGAGAAAATCTTTGTCTATCCGTTAATCCACCCAGCGCAGCCGCTCGCCGCTTTGCCCGCGTTGCCGTTTCCACGGCGGTGGGGGATAGTGGAAGTCGTCGCCGCGCAGGGCGCGGATGGCGGCGTAGACGCCATAGCCGATCGTGCCGAAGAACCAGGCGACGATCAGCGGGAGGGTGATCAGCAGGGCGAGGCCGTCGAGGACGATCAGGAGCCAACGCCAGTCGAGTTGCCGCCAGCCTTGCCAGCCGCCGTTGCCCCAGCCCTGCCAGTTGGTCAGGTAGATCAGCAAGGAGAAGCCGATGATCCAGAGGGCGATCATCAGGATATTCGCCAGCACGACGAAGATCTGGTAGCGACCGGCGCGGTCGGACTGTTCGCGCACGTAGGGCGACTTCTTGCTGGCGAGCCAGATCACCCCGGTGATCACCAGCGAGAGGAGGAAGCCGATGCCGACGAAGCCGAAGGCGATCGCCCCGTGCGCGGCGGCGGCCAGCACCCGTTCGCTGCCCCGCCCGGCAACTCGGACACTACGGCGGGCGATCTCTTGTCCGCGGCGGCGGTCGCGGCCCGCCCGACTCTCCCGACTCATCGTGCCCATCCTGACGTGGTCCGGCGCGGCTTCATCACCACACATCACCCGAAGATGATGCCGCGACGGACGCTGGACCGCAAGATCGTCAGCGTTTGTCGGCGACGGTGCGCGTGTCGCGGAAGTAGGGACTCATCGGCGGATCGAAGGTGCGGAGTCGTTCGTAGAGGACGGGCAACTGCTCCATCAGGGCGCGCACCGCCTCGACATCCCCTTCCTGCGCCGCCTCGCCGATCGCGCTCTGGAGTCGCTGTATCTGCGCCTTGTTCGCCTCCTGGCGCAGCAATTTGAGGGTGTTGCGGATCTCTTGGCGCACCGGCCCGGGTACGGCAGTCGGGCGGGTGCTGGGGATCGTGATCAGCTTCTCGGCCGACTCGCGCAGCGCGGGGTCGCCGATGGCGGTTAATAGATCGGCGGTTTGTAGGCGAGGGTCCGCGATGATCGTCGGGCGGGTCGCGGTCCAGACGGCGCGGTCGGCGGCGTCGGTAAAATCCTCCGGTTCGATCTCGGCGGCGAGTTCATGCGCGGCATCCGGGTGTGTTAAGAGCAGGGTCAGCAGGTGGTCCTCGCGCGATGGTCCGCGCCGTTCGATCGCCGCCGGTTCTGTCGGGGTCGGGCCACCGTTCGTTCCCCCACGCGTCGGGCGCACTAGGGCGAGGCGGCGAATCTCGCTGGCGACGACCTCTTCGCCGAGATGTAACATCCGCGCGAGCAGCCCGACGTAGTGAGCCTGCTGGATACTGTCCGGCAGCTCGCGGATCAACGGGGCCAATTGACCGACCGCCGCCGACTTCGCCTTGGGGTCCGAGAGATCGATCCCACCGACCACCGCGCGCATCACGAAATCGAGCAGCGGCTCGGCACCGCCGACGAGGGCGGGCCACTCGCCCGGCCGGGCGCGCAAGAATTCGTCGGGGTCTTTCCCTTCCGGCAGGGTTAGAACCAGGATCTCGGTACTGAGCTTGCGCTCGAAGCGGATCATCTGGCGCGGGTCCACGACCGCCTTCTCGTCGTAGTCGAGCGCTCCGCGCATCGTCTCGATCCCGCGCAACATCGCGGCCTGTCCGGCGGCATCGGAGTCGAGCGCGAGGACGATCCGCGCGGTCAGGCGCTTGAGCAGGCCGACCTGGGCCTCGGTCAGCGCGGTCCCCATCGAGGCGACGACGTTGGCGTGGCCGACCTGATGGGCCATGATCGCATCGACGTAGCCCTCGACGATCACCGCCGTGTCGGACTTGCGGATCGCCTCTTTCGCCAGATCGATCGCGTAGAGATTGGCGCTCTTGTCGAAAACGGTCGTCTGGGCGGTGTTGAGGTATTTCGGGCGCGCGTCGCCGAGCGCTCGACCGCCGAAGCCGACGATCCTGCTGTCGCGATTGCGGATCGGGAACATTAAGCGCCCGCGGAAGCGGTCGTAGCGGCGACCATCGTCGCGCTCGGTCAGCAGCCCCGCCTCGGCCAGCAACTCCTCCCGATGGCCGTGCGAGACGAGGTGTTTCAACAGGGCGTCCCAGCTATCGGGCGCGAAGCCGAGCGCGAATCGCTCGACCGTCTCGCGGGTCAGGCCGCGCTCGGCGACGTAGCGCCGCCCCGCCTCGCCGACCGGGCTGCTGAGGAGGACGCTGGCGAAGAAGGTCGCGGCCTCCTCGTTGACGGCGAAGATCCGCTCGCGCTCCTCGTCGCGTCCCGGATCGCGCACCGTGCCGCGTTGGAGGGTGACGCCGACCCGCGCGGCGAGCTGTTCCAGGGCGTCGGGGAAATCCATCCCCTCGGTCTTTTGCAGCCAGGTAAAGGCGTCGCCTTTCTCGCCGCAACTGAAGCAGACATAGTTGCCGCTATCGGGGTAGACGTAGAACGAGGGGGTCTTTTCGGTGTGGAACGGGCACAGGCCCTTCCAGTTCTTGCCGGAGCGCTTCAGCTGCACCTTCGCGCCGACGAGTTCGAGCATATCGATCCGCTCGCGGATCTCGGTGATGTCGTTGCGCTCCGCCATGCCATCTCCCCCTCGCCCATCTCGCGCGTACGTACATTGCGAAAGTATAGCCTTCGAGCCGTTGGAAAGGAAGGTGATGCCGGGTATTCGTCATGGTTTTCCCGTGGCTCGCCGCCGATTTCCCGAAACGCGCAGAAAACCTGGGTTATCCGTGACGAGCACGCCAGTTTGGCTTCCGGCGGATAGGCGCGAACATGTCCGCCGCATCTGCTCGGCGGTTGTGCTACCATCCCGGCACGATCCGCAGCGAGAGGTAGGGTGATGAGTACGATAGAGCGCCCGGCACCACGAACCAGCACTCAGGATGGGGCGACCGGAACGTCACCACGACAAACGGGCGTGCGCGCGGCCAAGGGGGCCGAGACGCCGCGCGGCCTGACGACGAAACAATGGCTCAGTCGGCGTCTGGCCGACGCGGTGGGGTTCTTTTCCACGACCGTGCCGCTGCCGATCGGCTATTGGCTGGCCGATCGTGGTGGCGACCTCGTCTACCGCTTCGCGTCGGGCTACCGCGCGAATGTGGTCGATAACCTGCGCCATGTCCTCGGTCCCGATGTCTCGCTCGATGAGCTGCGGTCGTTGGCGCGGCAGACCTTTCGTTACAGTGCCCGTAATTTTTACGATCTCACCCGCTTGCGCCGCCTGCCGATGGAGGCGATCGCCCGCCAGATCGTCATGCTCGATGACTGGCAGCTGATCGATGCGGCGATCGCGCGCGGCAAGGGCGGGATCTTCGTCACCGGCCATATGGGGGCGTTCGACTTCGCCGCGCAGATGATCCCCTACCATAATTACAACGCCGTGCTGGTGACGGTGCGAACGGTCAGCGAATTCTTCCACGAGGCGGTGACCTACCTGCGCGCGAGCAAAGGGTTCGATCTGGAAGAGGCGACGCCGGGTGGCCTGCGTCGCCTGATGCGTGCCCTGCGTCGCGGCGGGACGATCGGCCTGGCGACCGATCGCGACTTCCTGCGTAATGGCACACCGGTCACCTTCTTCGGCGAGGATACGACGCTGCCGATCGGCGCGGTGCGCCTGGCGATGGAGACCGGCGCGCCGATTTTCCCGATCATCTGTCGCCGCCACGCGCACCATCACACGGTGGTGCTCGATGAGCCGTTCTATATCCCCAAAACGGGCGATACCGATGCGGATATTCGGCACGGCCTGGCGCTGATCGTCGAGATTTTCGAGCGCCATATCCGCGCCGATCCGGCGCAATGGGTGATGTTCCAGCGGGTCTGGCCGTCCACGCCGCCACCCGTGCTCGCCGTCTTCCCGGTCGGCTCGCCGCTCGAAGGCCGCGTCCTCGGCGGCGAGGCGTCGTCGCGCGCCGCCGAGCCGCCGCCGCCGCGCCCGTAAGCGAAGGAGTGCCCGGTGCCGACCCGAATCGCGGTCCTCGATGATTACCAAGGCATGGCGCTGCGCTTCGCCGACTGGCATAGCCTGCCCGCCGATTGCGAGGTGCGCGTCTTCAATGAGCATATCGGCGATACCGCACTCCTGCTCGCCGCCATGCGTGATTTCGATGTGATCGTGGCGATGCGCGAGCGGACCGCGTTCACAGCTGAGCGTCTCGACGCCCTGCCGCAGCTCCGCTTGCTGGTGACGACCGGGATGGCGAACGCCTCGATCGATCTGGTGGCCGCGCGGCGCAACGGCATCACCGTTTGCGGCACCGGCAGCGACTCGCGTGCGACGAGCGAACTCGCCT